>JAGVNP010000047.1 GCA_020053185.1 Deltaproteobacteria bacterium
AAACGCCCAAGAGCAAAAGGGCATGCAGGCCGAGCCCGCGATCTACAAAGGCAATAGTTAAAGCGTGAGCTTTCCTTTCCGGGCAGTCACGGATAACATAAGCTGCACGAATAACATCTCCTCCACTGCCGCCAGGAACGAAAAGGTTAAAAAAGTAACCGATCATCGTCAAACGAAACGAGTCGAAGGCCCCTAGGGGCAACTTTTGCACACGTGCCAAAATCCACCAGCGGAATATCGGGGTAACCAGCGCGAGAGTACAGCACAGTACTCCTGAAAACAGATAGATGGGATACTTATATGAGTTTAGAATGACCGCAAAATCGAGACGCCCGGATGTAAAAAGAAATATGATCAATCCGGCCGCTATCAATATTTTCAGGACAAGAAGTAATCGATCCCACCAAACCTGCGGAAGTTTCAATCCTATGCTCTTAATCTTCATTAAGCCTTTTTTGACGACAGTTTGATGTACTGTCTACAAGGGTATTCTTCTCTATCACATACCTTGGACGTCCACGTGTCTCATCGTACGTTCTCCAAAGATATTCTCCAAGCATGCCCATCATAATCATTTGAAAACCGCCTATAAGGAGAACAACAATCATCAGAGAAGCCCATCCTGCAACAGGATTTCCCCTAAGAGCATTAACGAAGACGACCAGGCCATAAAGCAATCCAAGAAAGGCAGAGATTGCACCCATCAGGCTCATGAATCGTAAAGGAACATAGCTGAAAGATATAAGAGAATCGAAGAATAGCTTCAGTCGTTTAGAAGTGGTCCATTTTGAGGTACCGGCATGTCTTGCCTCTTTAACATATGTTATGTATGTTTGCGTATATCCAAGCCATGCAATCAGCATGTAAACAGACGTGTTCTTCTCTGGTGAGTTATTAAAGGCATCAATGACAGTGCGGTCAATTAGAAATATATCTGCACCGGTCGGTGGTTGTGAAACATTGGTCAAACGATTCATCAAAAAGTAAAAGGTTCGGGAACTGGCAAGAGTGAAAAAGTTTTCTCCCTCGCGTTTGTCGCGTACCCCCCAAACCACTTTATATCCCTTTTCCCATTCCTCAAGTAGACGTGGGATGATTTCTGGTGGATCCTGAAGATCAGCCGCAAGCATGATAGCAACATCCCCCCTACAGAAACGTAATCCGGCTGCAACCGCGGCATGACTTCCACAATTTCTGGCAAAACGGATCGTTTTCACTCTATCATCAGTTTTAGCAATGTCCTGCAATATATAGGGAGTTCTGTCGCGCGAACAATCATCCACAAAAATGAATTCGAAATCGTGCCCGATCATTTTCTCAGTTACATGTGACAAGCACTCATACAGTTTTAACAAGTTACTTTCTTCATTATAGGTTGGAAGTATAATAGAGATCATAGGCCTTACTTGAGATAATATTTTTGTTATTAGCTTATTACTACGTGGTTTTTCTCAGATAACGGGCTGGATTGCCAGCAACCACTGTCCCATCTGGAACATCCCTAATGACACAAGAACCCAAGCCTACAAGGCATTGAGAACCGATGGTTAAATGATCTTTGATTCTTGTTCCAGATCCAACATAGCAAGCGCGACCAATCCTACAATAGCCCGAAATAGTGACGTTAGATCCAATTAGTGAATAATCCCCGATGCGAGCGTCGTGAGAAACAACCGTATTAGGCAAGACTACGCAATGATTACCAATTACTACCGAACAGCTTATTATGACGTTAGCCATCAGTATAGTATTTCTTCCAATTTTGGCATCAGGTGCAACTCGCGTACTCGGATCGATGATGGTAGCAAAACGATTGACAGGCAAACCTAGACGATCAATGATGTTGTGACGTTCCAAAAAGTTTTCTGGGCTTCCAGGTACAGCCAGAATCTGTGCTGTTGGGAAATCAGTAAGGATTCTTGTTCCCCCTAGCACCTTAATCCCACAATATTCCTTCCCCAAAAGGCTCTCATTATCATCTATAAAGCCGATCACATCCCATGTCGGTTCCGCTTTATTTTGTGCCAAGATTGTTAATAAAGATTCCCGGGCGTTCCCGCCGAATGGGAAAAGAAGCAAATCCTTCATCTACGATTCTTTCCTCTTTTGCTTAAATCTATTTGTTTAGAGCTTCCCTTAAAACGGATGAAACATACCCCAAATTCTCCATACTAATTCCAGAGAATAGCGGAAGCAGGATTGCTCCGTCACGGCATGCTTCACTTTTGGGGAAACACCAATTAGCAGCTCGATAGGCAGGCTCCTGGTGTGCATTCATGATTCCACGACGGGTTGCAATACCTTTATCCAGGAGAAATTGCATGAACTTCAATTGGCCTATTGGTGCTCCATCAAGAAGCCTTACAGGGTAACTCTGCCAATTCGGACGAACTGCGCCACTCACCTGCAAAACTTTCAGATGTGGTATGTCTCTCAGTAGTTCCTCATATCGGGCTGCAAGCTGGCGCCGTTCGACTAAAATGTCATCTAGTCTTTTTAATTGCTCGATACCCACTGCCGCCTGAATGTCCGTCATCCTGTAATTGAACCCTGTGGTCAAGTAATCTTCAAAAATCACCTCAGTTGACTTGTGTCGCACGGAGTCCGACGTACTCATGCCATGTTGCCGCAAAAGCCTGAACTTGGCGTCCAGCTCATCGTTATTCGTCGTGATCATGCCGCCGTCACCGGTTGTCAGGACTTTCCGTGGGTGAAAGCTGAAACAGGCTATATTTCCGTGGGGTTTGCCGATTCTATCCCACGATTTCCCTCCATCTAAGGATGTTTCACTTCCAATGGCACATGCTGCATCTTCCACAACGGGGAGTTGATTGTCCTTCGCGATTTCTACAATACGAGCGATATCACAGGGGATTCCCATTTGATGAACAGGCAAAATTGCAGCAATCCGACCCAAAAAAGATGGCTTATTATTAACAGACCGATAGAGATATTTAAGAGGTGATTCACCCACCGCTATGCGGTCAACATGTTTATAATAAAGGTGCCCGTCTCTCTTGATACAGTCCTCACTCAAAACCCGTAGGAGTTCATCCGGATCCATATTGTATGTCTCTGAATCAATATCCACGAATACCGGTTCAGCCCCGCAGTAGCGCACCGCATTGGCCGTGGCGATAAAGCTGTGGCTTACGGTTATTACCACATCGCCGGGCTTGACGCCAACGGCGAGTAAAGCCAAGTGCAATGCCGTGGTGCAACTGGAAACGGCACAGGCATACCGTGCCCCGACCGTTCGGGCAAAAGCCTCTTCGAAAGCCTTCACCCGTGGCCCCTGCGTGACCCATCCCGATAAAATGACTTCTCTTGCTGCGGCAGCTTCTTCTTCGCCCAAAAGGGGTTTCGTTATCGGAATCATCGATATTTTTCCTCCCAGTTTCGACCTGACTCGCTTTCGATAAGGCCTTTCAACCCTAATGGGTGATGGCGGAAAAACTCTATCGTCCTGGCAATGCCTTCATCAAACCTCACCTGAGGTCGCCAACCGCATATCTCCACAAATTTTCGGGGATCCGCATAAAGCCGGAGGACGTCTCCAGGACGTTCCGATGTAAAAACGATTTCGGTGTTTGAGTTGCCTGTCATTTCAGCAATTCTGTAAGCAAGATCTTTTATCGAAATTTCAAAGTTGCTGCCGAAATTCAGGGTTTGTCCGACCATGACGTCACTCTCAGCAGCAGCCACAAGCGCCTTTGCAGTATCTTCTACGTAGGTAAAATCGCGGGTTTGAGAACCATCGCCGAAGATTGTGATTGGGTTTCCGCTTAAAGCCCGGACAATGGATTTCGGGATCATCTCACCGGCATCACCCTCATGATGTGATCTTGGGCCATAGGTATTGAAAGGGCGGACAATCACTGTTGCCATTCCATAAGCCCTGTAATACGCCCTTGCATAGGCCTCACCCGCAAGTTTGCTGGCCCCGTAAACCGTGCAGGGGTGGGTCGGATGGGATTCCGGCATGGGCACATACTCTGCCGTCCCATAAACCTCAGAGGAAGAGCAATAGACAAACCGACCTACTTGAGCTCGATATGCAGCATCCAAAACCAAAAGAGAACCCTCCGCATTGACGCGGTGGTTTTCGAAAGGGTGAGCTATGGAATGGCGAACTCCCAGACAGGCCAGATGAAGAACGACATCGATCCCTTCCATGGCATTCTGGACATCCAGGGGATCGGTGATACTTCCACGAAAGAATTCAAAATTCTCGTGCCCAAGGTGGTTAGACAAGTTCCCCAGTTTTCCATTGACGAGATTATCCAGTACTCGAACCGTACACCCGTTCCTGATTAGTTCGTCTACAAGGTGTGAGCCGATGAAACCTGCGCCACCAGTTACCAGACAACGTTTTCCCGTAAGTTTCATCTTTAACTCCTGAGCTAAAAATTCTAAATACTAAACCAAAGCGATCAACCCGGCCACTGGGCTACCCTTACCGTTCAGTTACAATCTTTTTGAGATTGCCCGATACCCACGCGATCTGCTCTTCTGTAAGTTCCGGGAACATGGGCAAAGACAGGAGCTTTCTCGCGCAGGTCTCAGCCATGGGAAATGAACCAAGTGGCAATCCCATATATTCATACGCCTTCTGCAAATGAAGCGGAACTGGGTAATGAAGCCCCGTCTGGACTCCTACTTTACGCAAGGCCTCCTGAACCATATCTCTCTTATCCACCTGAATGACGAAAAGATGAAATACCGGCGTTGAGTTTTCCTGAATTCTTGGCAAAATAATGCCATCAGTTTCGTGCAAGAGTTCGAAATAACGTTTTGCATTTTTTCTCCGGGCCTCATTCCATGCAGGAAGATGCTTGAGCTTGATTCTCAAAACAGCAGCCTGGAGCGCGTCACAGCGACCGTTGTAGCCTTCCATCTCGTGATAATATTTGCTGGATTGCCCGTGATCGCGCAGCATGCACACCTTAGCGGCGAGATCGGCATCGTTGGTTGTGACAGCGCCGCCCTCTCCGCAAGCTCCCATGTTCTTGCCCGGATAGAAAGAAAAGGCGGCGGCAACCCCCATAGAACCTGCCTTGCGGCCTTTGTATTCCGCTAAATGAGCCTGGCAGGCGTCCTCAACAACCCACAGGCCATGCTTATCCGCAATGGTCAGGATTGAGTCCATGTCCGCAGGCTGTCCATAAAGGTGCACCGGCACAATGCCTCTGGTTTTGGGTGTGATCGCTGTTTCAATCATGGCTGGGTCCATATTATACGTGCCTGGATCAACATCCACGAATGCGATCTTCCCGCCTGCCTGTGAAATAGCTTCGGTTGTCGCTATGAACGTATTAGGTACAGTAATAATTTCATCACCCGGCTCCAAACCCAAGGCCAGGAAAATAAAGCGTAAGGCATCCGTCCCGCTGTTGACCGCAACGCAGTGATTAACGGAGCAGGCGCTTGCAAACTCCTCTTCGAGGGCATTCACATGCTTTCCACCAATAAAGCCAGCCAAGTCAAGAATCTCTTCCCACAACGGCAATATTTCGGTTTTCAAAGCGCGGTTCTGTACCCTTAAATCAAGGAATGGTACTTCCATTATTTGTCCACCTTTCTCAAAAATTTTGCAGGGTTTCCTGCCCAAATCTCATAGGGAGGGATATCTCTTGTTGCCACACTTCCGGCTCCTAATATAGCCCCTTCCCCAATGGTTACGCCGCAAAGGATAGTAACACTCGAGCCAATAGACGCACCGTTTCTAACAGTCGTGGGCACGACCAACCAGTCTGCTTCGGTCTGTACGCTCCCATTTGATTTGGTCGCCTTCGGGAAGGGATCATTGATAAAGGTAACGTTGTGGCCTACAAACACGTCATCCTGGATCGTCACACCTTCACATATAAATGTATGGCTGGAGATTTTACAATTCGCTCCTATGAAAACACCCTTCTGAATTTCGACAAAGGCACCGATCCTTGTACCGTCACCAATGGAGCAGCCATATATATTTACGAAGGCGTGAATTTTGACATCTTTTCCGAGTCTCACGTCCGGTGCAATACGGCAAAAATCCACGCTCATGACTCCTCAGAATACACTATGCGAACATTGGCGCCATCGGCCTTAATGGATCTGTTGGCGGCATCCAAAACCATTAGCACCTGCAAACCCGCTTTCCCATCAGTGAGAGCGGGTCGGCTTTCCTGAATACAATCGGCAAATTCCCTCACCATCAAAGAAAGAGCTTCTGCTTGATCAATTCGGGGCGCATACATGTCGCCTGATCGGTAGGAAACTAACAACCGCTCTTTTTGTTCCCGTTCACCTTGTCGAACCTCAATTCCCTTGTCATAAATCTTGATCTTTTCTGCCTGATCCAAATCGT
>JAGVNP010000241.1 GCA_020053185.1 Deltaproteobacteria bacterium
ATACAGGGAAGCCCTTCCGAACTTAAAGCGAGCATTGCCAACATGGTATATGAGATTGAGCATCCACGCATAAACGAGGCCTTGCTGTTATTAAAAAACATACCTGAGGTGGCAGGAGCAACTCCGTTTGGAAAAAGACTGCATGTGCTTACCAAAGAAACTATGCAAGATTCTTCTCTCATAAAAAAAACATTAAAAGAAAAAGGTCTGGATGCATTTGTCAGAAATATTCCACCCTCATTAGAGGATGTGTTTATCTATCTCTTTGAAAAAAGGAACAGCAAAAGCCATCTTTTATAAAACAAACTCTCATTCCCGCTTGGCTCTTCAAAAATAAAATAGAATGTTCTCATTCTGTACGGATCAGGGTATAATTACATGTTATCCTGTATAGGAGGAGATGTTATGGTTCTTTTGAAAAAGAAAACAATTTTTTATACAGTATTTGCAATACTGGTCTTTCTACTTTCAGGGTGTGGTTTTTTTGCAAAAAATGTCACGCCCCTTGAGACAGACCATGACCACTTAATCACAGTCAATGGCATCAGCTATCATTATCAGGAATTTGAAGGGCCTGGCGAAAACATCTTTCTCCTGCACGGATTTTCCTCTTCGACATACTCATGGAAAGAACTTATCCCTATCCTCAACAGCAAAGGTTATCATGTATGGACGCTTGATATGAAAGGGTTTGGCTGGTCTGATAAGCCAAAAGCCTCAGCCTATGATCCTTTGACCCTCATGGAAGAGATCAATACTTGGATGGATGCAGTTGGTATCAAAAAAGTCACATTTACTGGCAACTCTCTTGGAGGGTCAATCGCTGTGCTCATGGCTGCAACCCATCCGGAAAAAATAGAGCGATTAATCCTCATCGATTCCGGAGGATATCCAAGAAAAGAGCTGCCTCTCATCATTCGGCTGGGAAAGATGCCGTTTGCAGATTTGCTCATCAAGATTTCCTATGGCCCATGGGTCGTAAAGAAAAATTTATCTGAGGTTTTTTACGATGATACGCTCGTAACTGAAGAAAGGGTTGATGAGTATTACAGCAGACTTAAAACAAAAGGCGCGCTCGATGCCCAGGTCTCCCTTATCCGGTCGAGAGATGATATAGATTTTGACAGATATGTAAAACAAGTCTCAGCACTCAATATACCAACCCTTATTATCTGGGGAAAAGAGGATATATGGATTCCTCTCAAGTACGGCTATCAGTTCAACCATGACATCAAAAACTCTATCTTATCAATAATCCCTGAGTGCGGCCATATCCCGCAAGAGGAAAAACCAGACCAGACTGCCCGACTTATACTCGATTTCATGCAGGGAAAAACAACCACATCAAAATAAGGAGTTCAACATGATAGAAACCAGAGTAAGTAAGACACTTGGTATAGAATATCCTATCATTAAAGGCGGCATGGTGTGGATATCTAATGCAGAACTCACTGCTGCAGTATCAAATGCAGGAGGCCTTGGAGTCATGGGTGTTGGTTCTATGGACCTGCCTACCATGGAAAGAGAACTGGACACGCTTATCAAGCTCACAAAAAAACCTTTTGGAATAAGCTTTCCTCTTTTACGGCCTGATTATGAGGCCATGATCGGCAAAGCCATCGATAAGGGGGTTAGAGTAGTAGTGACCTCTGCAGGAAACCCAGAAAAGGTATCTAAGATGCTGGCCTCTGCCGGGGTTACTGCAATCCACGTAATTGCAAATGTGCGTATGGCGAAAAAAGTGCAGGATCTCGGCTATCACATGGTAGTTGCCGAAGGATTTGAAGCAGGCGGCCACAATGGAAGAGATGAGATCACCACTTTTGCCCTTATTCCGCAAGTGGTCGATGCAGTTGATATCCCGGTGATCGCTGCAGGCGGCATTGCAGATGCAAGAGGTGTTGTGGCTGCATTTGCACTTGGAGCAGAAGGCATCCAGATGGGCACCAGGTTTGTGGCAACAAAAGAATCTCCTGCGCATGATAATTTCAAAAAGGTAATTATCAATGCAAAAGACACTGATACCACGATCACTGGCAGAAAAACGAATGATCTTGTTCGAGGGATCAAAAACAAGCTCACATCACAGATACTGGATGCGGAAAATAAGGGGTTGATGCCAGAAGAAATACTGAAAATCATCGGCGCTGACAGATCATATATGGCCTCAGTCGAAGGCAACATAGAGGACGGATCTGCCATGTGCGGACAGATTGCAGGCATGATTAATGAGATCAAAAGCGTGCAGGATGTGTTTGACGAAATTTTATCCGGAATCAAACCTGTGCTCAATCGCGTTACAGAAGGATTAAGGGATGAGGTTTAAAGGTTATGGATAAAAAACCACTCATCCTGGAAATAAAGGGAAATTCTCTTGACGATGGGCCTGGCATAAGGACAGTGATCTTTTTCAAAGGATGTCCTCTCAACTGTGTGTGGTGCCATAATCCGGAAAGCAAAAAAGCTGTTGCCGAGATCTCATTTGATGAGCGGGAATGTGTAGGGTGCAATACCTGCATTGAGACATGTACTGAAAAAGCACTCTCAAAAAATAATCCTTTTTTTATTGATCGTGAAAGATGCACTCTCTGCTTCCAATGCGTAGAAACGTGTCCGTCAGGCTCATTGAGCAGGGTCGGAAAAACCATGAGCATTGATGAGATAGTAAAGACGGTTATAAAAGACAAACCTTTTTTCAACATCTCGGGCGGAGGAGTGACCCTCTCAGGCGGTGAACCGACCCTATATATGGATTTCGTATCTGACCTTCTTAAAAAGTTCAAAGCAGAAGGCATTCATACGCTTCTCGAGACATGCGGATATTTTGACTTCGAGCGATTCCATAGCCTGATTCTTCCTTACATCGATGCTATTTACTATGACATAAAGTTCTATGATTGCGATGATCACAAAAAATATTGCGGAGTCCCTAATGATCTGATCCTTGAAAATTTCTTAAAATTGCATGCAATCCATGAAGTCAGCAGGCCGGAAATCCTTCCAAGAATACCTCTCATCCCGAATATGACTGATACAGAACAAAATCTAAGATCAATCGCTGGTTTTCTTCACACACATGGGGTAAAAAAGGCAGTTGTGCTTGCCTACAATCCGCTCTGGCATGAGAAAAATTCCAAGATCGGGATATCCTCGGCCTACAGTAGCGAAGACTCCATGAAAAAATGGCAGGATAAGCTAAAAATACAACAATGCAAAGAAATATTCCTTCATGCAGGAATTGGTTTAGGGCAGACATAAAACGATACTTAATCCTTGACAAGAAAGCACCTTCATCATAGATATTAGCAGCTGTTCCCCGGTAGCTCAACCGGCAGAGCGGGTGGCTGTTAACCACTAGGTCGGGGGTTCAAATCCCTCCCGGGGAGCCAGTATTTATTAAATAGATTTTAGAGCAACATGCTCTCAAATACTACCCAAACAAAATCTTTTCTTGAACATTTCAAGGTGACAGTTTTAAAGATAAGCCGCAACACAAATATCTATATAGGCATCGAGTGAAAACAATTTTTTTGATGACAAAGATCTTTATTCTTTAGAGTGATTCCCGCGGAGAAGAACTATTCATTGTGACCTTTGTTCCGGTCTCACTCTCTTTTATACGTACAGCTTTGGCAAAATGCTTTTTAAAGTATGGATCATCTAGTTTATCGACCTTTACACATCTATATTGCGTGGATGCGTGAATAAACTCATTGTTCCCGATATAGATGCCAACATGCCCAAGACTTCTATAGGTATCAAAAAACACCAGGTCGCCTTCAACCAACTCATCTTTTGAAACCTTTTTCCCCACCTTGGCCTGTTCATGCGCACTTCTTGGAAGGTCAATTTCAAAAATCTGGTAAATACTTCTCACAAATCCAGAGCAATCAGTGCCTCTGACTGAACTTCCGCCAAACTTATACGGGGTTCCTTCGAAACTTTTTACTACCCTAACGAACAATTGTGATTCTTCGGGGCTGTTCCAGACACCAAGGAAAAACTCTGCATTTTTTTGTTCAGTATCCTCATTTTTTTCTTTGTCTTCTTTAACTACACTTCCTTCTTGTATCTTTGCAACTACCTCAGCTTCTTTTTTTGCATTATTTTCTTCATTTTTATCTTGAGGTTTCACTTCATTAGTTGCTGTTTTCTCGACAGTTATTGTCTCTGTGGTTGGCACTTCTGCAACGGCTTCCGGTGTTTTTATTTCTGCATTTTCATTATTACTTGCATCTTTTTTCTCAAGATAAGCATATTCAACCTTAGTCGTATTATTGCTCAGGACCTTGACTTCTTCCACCTCTTCTACTTTTATTTCTGCGTTTTCACTATTATTTGAACCTTCCTTCTCAAGAGAAGTCTCCTCAGCAACGAGTTCTGTCTTTTCCTCTGCAACTATATTCTGAACAATAAACAACACCTCTTCGGGTTCTTGCACTTGCTCAATTTCTGTGTCCACAGGCTTTCGCAATACCAGTTTCTGCCCTGGCATCAAACGGCTTGATTTTAGATGATTTATATTTTTGATCTCATTTACAGAAACACCTGTTCTGTTTGAGATAGCATACAGGCTATCACCTTTTTTTACTACATATACCTCTTTCAATGGCGCAGAAACCTTTGTAGTCTTATCACCCGGAATCGTGAGAATTTGTTTTACTTTTATAGAATCGCTGGCAAGATCATTTGCTTCTTTTATTGACTCTACACTTACTCCCATTTTCTTTGAGATCACATAGAGGGTATCACCACGTCTAACCGTATATTTTTCGGCAGCAAAACCTCCTGTGGAAAGAAAAACCAGAAACACCAGTGCGGTCGACCCAATCAATTGGGAAGTTTTTCGTCTAACCATCACGAAACCTCCTCTTTTTTAATCTTTTCAAATCTTTTCATTGGATGCAAACCGTGGTCAAGATATAGCAAAATAAACCCCATAGGTCAAATTTTCAGGATTTCTCTAGTTTTTTCAGTCAACTAAGATAAATACATTTCATCGCTTTCAAAGTATAAATTTATTGTGTATACAAATATAAGGACGGGAATAAAGAAGCGGGAAAAACAGAAAGACAACCTTAATATTATGTATAAGAAATGGTTTTCAATCATTGTTGCTGCTTTGTGCGGATTCATCTTCTTAAATATAGCGATCTATGCAGTGTATCCTGATATCTCAAAACTCAAAAAAACAAATCCAAAAAAAACAGCCTTCATGAAATATCGGGAGCATGAATGGAAAAAGAAGGGGGAAAAACGAAAGATACAGCACCATTGGGTTTCTTTCTCAAACATCTCTCCCTATGCAATCAAGGCAGTAATTATTGCAGAAGATGACAATTTCTGGCGGCACAGCGGTTTTGATTTAGAAGCCATGCAAAAGGCCCTGGAAAAGGATATCAAGAAAAAAAGATTCAAAGTTGGAGGCAGCACCATAAGCCAGCAGCTTGCCAAAAACCTCTATCTCTCCCCTGCAAAAAATCCTGTAAGGAAACTAAAAGAGGCAATTCTCACCTGGAGGATCGAGAGGAATCTCTCAAAGAGGCGGATTATCGAGATCTATCTCAATGTCGCAGAATGGGGCGACGGGGTGTTCGGGATCGAGGCTGCTGCGAGAAAATACTATGGGAAACCTGCTTCAGCTCTGAGCGCAGAAGAGGCTTCCATACTCGCTTCTCTTCTCCCGAATCCGAGAAGATACAGACCCACCGGAAAATATGTGCAGAACCGCGCAGATCGAATCTACAGAATTATGGTAAGACGCGGGATTGTAATCCCTCAATATGAAGAGATCATGAGCGAGACTGAAACAACAACAGGATTAGAAGAACTTGATTATCTTGTTAACACTGGCGGAATCGAACCTGGTCAGGAAGAAGAGAGTCTTATTGATCAAGAAAGAGAGCAAAATAAAAACCCGGCTTCGTCTGAGCCTTATGGTTCAGGAATCATTGAGTAACATTGAAAACTTCCACCATAAGTTGTTGACAACTAAGACAATCTTCTTAATACTTATATTATACATCCTTTAAATAAGGAGGCTTACAATGCAGCAAGGGCTGATTGAACTGATCGAAACCAATGCAGATAAGCTGACAAAAGAACTCGTAGAAGAATTGCGCAAAAGAGAAGAGACAAAACACTATCAGGATATCCCCGAAGATGTGCTGTATGAGCGCGTTCGTCAGGTAATCTATAATGTCTATGCAAGGCTCGGAAACTGGATGAATAAAACCAGGACTAAGGATGTAATATTTGCTTACTATTCAGAACTCGGAAAAGAACGGTTCATGGAAGGCATTCCTCTTCACGAGGTTGTTATAAGCTTTATGCTGATCAAGCGAAAGATTTATGAGTATGCAATGGCAAACAAAATAACTGAAACAACCGGAGCTGATCAGATTACAGAGATCTGGTACTTCATTTCCCTCTTCTTTGACAGAGTCATCCACTCAACCATTGTGGGATACGAAGATGTGATGCGAAATACCCTTACAAAATGAAGCGAACATGTCATATGTTAAAATAGATTCTGATTTCATAAGCAAAGGGCTTAAGTGCGCAGGATGGCTCTATCTGCCTGAAACAACCCAAAAACCTCCTGTTGTTGTCATGGCACACGGGTTTGCAGCAGAGAGATCATTCAGACTCCCTGCCTATGCAGAAAAATTTACTGATAAAGGTCTTGCAGTATTTGTCTTTGACTACAGAGATTTCGGGGACAGCCAAGGCTCTCCTCGAAATCTTGTGAACCCCTTCCGGCATATCCAGGACTGGAGAGCAGCAATTGCACACGTAAGAACTCTCAAGGGAATCAATACTGAAAAGATCGGGCTCTGGGGAACATCATTTAGCGGTGGCCATGTGATCGTGGCTGCATCCAAAGATCCAAAGATTTCTGCAATTGTATCCCAGGTACCATGGATGGACGGGATATCATCTGCGCGCATGATGAGTTTTCAATACACAATAAAAAGTATACTCTTTGCATTTAGAGATATTTTAAGGATCATCACGCTCAGGAAACCTTACTATGTACCTGTAGTTGGAGACCCAGACACTTTTGCAGTAATGAACAGCCCTGATTCCAAACCAGGGTATATGGCACTTGTGCCTGAAAATTCTCAATGGAAAAATCAATGTCCGGCAAGAGCACTTCTCTATCTCACCATCTACAGGCCTCTATCATTTGCGCGAAAAGTAAAATGTCCTGCACTGCTCATAATGGCTGAAAAGGATTTTGGCATCTCGCCAAAGGCAGTGGAAAAATGTGCACAGAGAATGAAAAAAGCCACCCTTTTGAGGCTGCCTGTCGGACATTTTGAGCCTTATGTTGGAGAACTCTTTGAACAGGTTTCAGAAAAACAGGCTGATTTTCTGAAAGAGCATCTTTCTTAGCGCATCATTTATGGTATGGCTCACCGTGAATTATGGTAAATGCACGGTAGACCTGTTCTAAGAGCATGATGCGTATTAGCTGATGATTGAATGTCATGGTCGAAAAAGAAATTTTCAGATTAGCTGCATCAATAAGTCCTGGCTCATATCCGGCAGGCCCGCCTGTATAGAAAAAAAGATTTTTTGTTCCACGCAAAAGATGATCACCAATAAGCGATGCAAACGCTTCTGAGGTCATAGATTTTGCATCAGGAGTCAAAATAATATGAAAACCAGGCCTTGATTGCAGCTTCAATGTCTTTGCTTCAATAAGCTCTACAGGTGTATACCGCGAAACTCTATCCTTATATTCTTTTACCAGATCAAAGATAGGGCCTTTAAATGTCTTACCGGAAAAACAAAAAGCGATTCTCACCCTTTAATCCTTTTGGCATCCATCCACATGCCTTCGAGGTCATAGTACTTTCTCAAGTCTTCCAAAAAGATGTGAATCACCACATCTGTATAGTCCAGAAGCACCCATCTGCAAAGATCAATGCCTTCAGCTATAAACGGCCTTCCTATCTTATCCTTTACATTCTCTGCAATAGACCTGATCTGTCTGTCCGATGTAGCGGTGCAAATCACGATATAATCGGAAAACGAACAGATACCTTTCACATCAAGAACTACAAGATCTCTTGCTTTTTTCTCCTCAAGCGACTCAATTGCCTTAACCAAAAGTTTATCCATCTATTGATACAGCCTTTCTCTTAAAATATATTCCTCTACTTCCTTTGGCGTCAGATATTTGATCGATTGCCTTTTTTTGCAGAGATCCCTGATATGAGAGGAAGAAATATCAAGAGATGAAACCTCGGCAAATATGATCTCATTGTTTTTGTTATTTTTGTACCCTGTCTCAATTGGCTTAAACTGTTTAGCCTTTTTGCCAAGCACTTTATTTAGCGGCACTTTGTCTGCATCCGGCCTTGTCATAACCACAAAGTGCGCATAATCAAAGAGCTTGTCTGCTTCAAACCAGGTCGATATCTCGTTGAATGCATCCTGACCCAGGATAAAGTAAGGGGTAGTTTTGTATTCATTACCAATAAATCGAATTGTCTTGATGGAATAAGATGTGGTCTCTTTCTTTACTTCAAAATCAGAGGCTTCGAAAAATGGATTGCCCTTGATCGCCATCTGTATCATTTGAAGCCGCTTTTTACCCGGGATATTGTTGGCAAGATTTTTATGAGGCGGCATATGCGACGGTACAAATATAACCTTACCAAGAGTTAACTTTTCTTTTACTTCCAGGGCCACGCGCAAATGACCGATATGGATGGGGTTAAACGTGCCTCCAAAGATCCCGATCTTCATTGCCGTATCTGGCCGTCGCCAAAACAGATGAACTTTTCTATGGTGAGATGTTCTATGCCCATAGGCCCGTATGCATGAATTTTCGAGGTGGAAATACCCACTTCTGCGCCAAGGCCGAACTCGCCTCCATCAGAAAACCGCGTACTTGCATTTACCAGCACAGTTGATGAATCAACCTGTCTCAGAAACTCCATGGCTCTGGTATAGTTTTCTGTAACAATAGCCTCTGTATGATTTGATCCGTATTTTTCTATGTGATCAATTGCTTCCTGCAAGCCATTCACCACCTTTACTGCAAGGATAAGATCAAGAAATTCCGCATACCAGTCATCTTCTGTTGCCGCCTTTATTCCTTTGATAATGGAGACGACCTTTTCGCATCCGCGAATCTCAACTCCATTATCCTTGTATATCTTTATCATTTCAGGCAGAAATTTCTTTGCAATAGCCTCATCAACAAGCAGGGTCTCCATTGCATTACACACTGATGGCTTCTGCACCTTTGCATTGAGGCATATTGTGTATGCTTTTTTCAGATCTGCATCCCTGTCTACAAAAATATGGCACACACCCTTGTAATGCTTGAGCACAGGAATCCTCGAATGCTGCACTACTGTGCGAATGAGTTCTTCTCCGCCTCTTGGAATAACGAGATCGATTTCATCTTCCAACGCAAGCATCTTAAGTATTGCAGACCTATCTGTCACAGGAACCAGACTTATGGCATCAGGGTTTATTTTTGCATCCAGCAAAACCTTTCGCAGTATCTTTGCAATTGCCATGTTTGAG
>JAGVNP010000013.1 GCA_020053185.1 Deltaproteobacteria bacterium
ACATCAAGGGCTTTGGGTGCGATATCTCACCTCAGTCTGTTATTGTTGCAAAAAAGAATGCCAAGACACATGGCGTGGATCACAGGCTGAACCTGTTTGCAAGCGATTTGCTTGCTGCGGTTTCTGGAAAATTTTCGCTCATAGTTGCAAATCCACCTTATATCGCGACCGACGAAGTGCTCGAAGATGATGTGCTTCTCTATGAGCCGAAGCAGGCCTTATTTGCAGGTAATGATGGACTTGAGATAATAAAAAGGATATTAAAAGAAAGCAGAGAACACCTTTATATAAATGGATTTCTTATCATGGAAATTGGATATAACCAAAAAGAAGTTTTAGAAAAACTCATAGAAAAGGATACGGCCTTTGAGATAAAGAGATGGGTGAAAGACATCTCTGGTGTCACAAGAGTGGCTGTTCTGGAGAAGATATATGGATAAATTTGTAATCCAGGGAGGAATTCCCTTAAAGGGCGAAGTTAAAATTTCCGGATCTAAGAATGCTGCACTTCCTATTCTGTGCTCATCTCTTCTCGCTGATGACCCATGCACATTTGAAAACGTGCCCAACCTTAATGACATCTCAACCATAATAAAGGTTCTTGAGGTGTTAGGGGTAAAGTCAGCAAAAAAGGGGAATAAAGTTATTTTAGACCCTTCTAAAATAAATTCTTATGAAGCACCGTACGATCTGGTAAAAACCATGAGGGCATCAATACTGGTGCTGGGCCCGCTTTTAGCAAAATACAAGAAAGCAAAAGTGTCGCTGCCTGGAGGCTGTGCAATTGGCGTGCGGCTTATCGATCAGCACATTAAAGGTTTAGAAAAGATGGGTGCAAATATCGAGATGTCACACGGGTACGTGATGGCATCTACCAAAGGGCTAAAAGGCGCACATATCGTATTTGATATGCCAACAGTTGGCGGCACAGAAAATATTATGATGGCAGCCTGCCTTGCAAAAGGCAAAACCATTATCGAACAGGCCGCAAAAGAGCCTGAGATCATAGATCTCGCAAATGCACTTAAAAAAATGGGCGCAAATATAGAGGGCGCTGGCGGAAGCACGATCACAATCGAAGGCGTAAAAAAACTCTCAGGCTCTACTCATTCGATAATCCCGGATCGGATAGAGACAGGAACTTTTATGGCTGCTGCAGCAATCACAAGAGGAAAACTGCTTATCAAAAATGCCTGCTTTGAGCATGTGCGCTCTATAGCAGAAAAATTTAAGGCAATGGGAATTACTATAGAAGAGAAAGCAGATGATACTATTTTGGTTGAAGGCACAAGCAGGATAAAACCCATTGATATTGACACAGCGCCTTATCCGGGATTCCCCACTGACATGCAGGCTCAAATTATGGCCATTGCAAGCATCGCTGACGGGGTATCCACGATCACCGAGACTATCTTCGAAAACCGATTCATGCATGTGCCTGAGCTTATACGTATGGGAGCCCATCTCACGGAAAAAGGAAGAACTGTCACAGTGCGCGGAGTAAAGAGATTACAGGGCGCATCCGTGATAGCAACAGACTTAAGAGCATCAGCAAGCCTGATTTTGGCTGGGTTAAGCGCAGAAGGCACCACCGAGGTGCGCAGAATTTATCACCTGGATAGAGGATATGAGGCTATGGAGAAAAAACTCTGCAAACTTGGCGCAAAAATCAAGAGGGTGCGTGGCGGACTATGATAAAGATTATCTCCACAAAAGAAAAAAGCTGGAAGGATAAGGTCTCTTCAATACTCGACCGGTCAAGGGAAGTGCCCGCTGAGATCGATCTCAAGGTAAAAGAAATCATACACAGGGTAAAAACCGAGGGAGATAAAGCCCTTTTTGAATACACAAAAGCATTTGACGGCCTTGATGCAAAAAAAGAATCTATTGTGATCGAAAAAGACAGGATCGTATCAGCAGCATCAAAAATAGATCCCAGCCTTCTTGATGCGCTCACTCTTGCCGGCCATAGAATACAAAATTTTCATCGCCATGAGATTGAAAAATCCTGGTCTTTTACTGACCCCTGCGGAGTTACCCTTGGACAAAAGATACGGCCGGTAAAGAATGCCGGAATATATGTGCCTGGAGGAAAAAATGCATTCCCTTCTTCCATGCTCATGAATGTGATCCCTGCAAAAATTGCTGGCGTAAGCCAGATCGTGGTTACCACTCCAACGCCAAGGGCTGAAGTAAGCGATGCTCTTCTTGCTGCTGCGCATATTGCAGGAATAGAAAAAATCTACAGGATCGGCGGAGCCCAGGCCATCGCTGCTCTTGCCTATGGAACAGAGACAATCCCAAAGGTAGACAAAATCGTTGGTCCGGGAAATATTTTTGTCAGCCATGCAAAAAAGCTCCTGCACTCTGTGGTCGGAATAGATTCCATCGCAGGTCCATCCGAGATCCTCGTGATCGCAGATGCTGGCGCAAAACCACATATCATTGCAATGGATTTATTCTCCCAGGCAGAGCATGACTCAATGGCTTGTTCCATACTGATCACTCCGGAAGAGGCTCTCGCGCATGAAGTAGTCAACCAGATGGAAATCGAGATCAAAACGCTACCAAGAAAAGATGTTATCAGACAATCTCTGATTGATCACGGGCTGTGCATTGTTACAAAAGACCTTAATGAGGCTATAGATATTGCAAATACAATTGCGCCCGAGCACCTTGAGCTCATGATCGAGAATGCGCAGAACCATTTGGAAAAAATCGAAAATGCAGGCGCCATATTCTTAGGCTATGACAGCGTTGAAGCGCTTGGCGACTATATTGCAGGGCCGAACCACACCTTGCCGACAAGCTCATCAGCAAGATTCTATTCGCCATTAGGCGTGTATGATTTCATAAAACGATCTTCTGTGATCGGCTTTTCTAGGCAGGCCCTTATGCAGCTCGGGCCAAAGGCCGTATGTATTGCACGAGCAGAGGAGCTCGAAGCCCATGCGCGATCTGTGGAGTATCGCCTCAAGCGATAAAATCATTTCTAAAATTTCAAAAGCCTTCACGAAAAACACTTTCCTTGTGGGCGGATGCGTACGCGACATCCTGATGAAGAGACCATCCAGGGACTACGACATTGTCACGTTCGATGATGCATGGGGCCTTGCACAAAAAATCGCAAAAACCCTTGGCGCAAAGGCTTTTTGGATAGACAGAAAAAGAGAAGTAGCACGCATTGCGTTTTCCGGCTCAAACGGACAAACTCTTATCGATATATCAGCTCCCAAAGGCCCTGATATCATCTCGGATCTGAAAGCTCGCGATATCACAATAAATGCAATTGCCCTGGATCTTCAAAATAAAAAACTCATAGATCCGCTCCATGGAGCAGCCGATCTCCAGTCACGCATAATCAGATCAACCTCAGAAGCAAACCTTATTTCTGATCCATTAAGAATACTCAGATGTGCGCGGTTTGCTGTGGAGCTTGGGTTTACGATTGAGCCCAAGACATATAAGTTATTAAAAAAGCATTCTTCTTTGTTAAGCTCCTGTGCTCCGGAGCGTATACGACAGGAACTTATGACCGGCCTCAATTGCGAGAATGGCGCAAAGATGTTCTTGCTCATGCATGAGACCAATCTTATTTCGCCAATCTTTCATTTTAAAAAGCAAAGTTCTTTCCCTGTAGCCACAAAGATCAATCATCTGATCGAACAGAGAGAGTCTTATCTGCCTGGCATAGAAAACTATTTTTATCAGGAAATCGAATCCGGTATTACAAGATCGGGGCTGCTACGATTTGGAGCATTTCTGATTGACAACCATGCTTTGTCCTTAGAAAAAATACGAAAAATATGCAGGGGGCTAAAGTTTTCAAACAGATCAGGTAAGATTGTAGCGATGATGCTAAATTCATCGATATCTCTTGCTAAATTTAAAGACGATATCAAAAAGAAACCGTACCATTTTATATCTACAACAGAGGACGTACTTCCCGAGATACTTCTCCTTTGTCTCGCAGATTCTGATAACCTCTCTAGAAATATCCCAATGGCAAAAAACATTTGGGATTACTATGTGAATATTTTCAAGCCCAGGGACAAAACGCCGCTCCTAAGCGGAGATGAGATTATGAATATGCTGAACTGTACTCCTGGTCCAAAAGTGGGCAAGCTTCTTGCCAGAATCGAACAGGCCAGGATAGAAGGCAGCCTATCTTCAAAGCAAGATGCAATCCGTTACCTACATACGATAAAAGGCGGTATTTAAAAAATTTTATCTGGCAAGACCGATGCTCAGCATTTTTACGATAATAAAAATCACCATAAC
>JAGVNP010000090.1 GCA_020053185.1 Deltaproteobacteria bacterium
CTGCGTATATCCCGCATTAGATCCTGGTACAATGTCAGGTTATGTATAGTTGCAAGCGTCTCGGCAAGCGGGTCTCCTGTAAAGAACAGATAGCGCAGAACCATACGTGAAAAGGTTTGACAGGTGTAGCACTGGCATTTTGTATCAATAGGGTATTTGTCCTTGCGGTATTTTTTATCCATGATGCGGATCTTTCCTATGCGGGTAAAAAAGGTACCGTACCTTGCATAGCGAGTGGGGATCACACAGTCGAACATGTCCATGCCAAGGCCTACTGCTGCAAGTATATCCTCAGGCAGCCCAACACCCATCAGATATCGCGGCTTGTTTTTCGGAAGAAATGGGCTAGTGATACTGACAGCTTTCTTCATGAGATCATGGCCTTCGCCCACGCTCACGCCTCCTATGGCAAAACCGTCAAATGCGATTGAGGTGATGTCTTTAGCGCTTTTCTGGCGAAGCTCAGGATATATGCCGCCCTGCACAATGCCGAAAAGAAACTGGTGAGGTTTTAAAGGAGCTTTTCTACATCGTTTTGCCCAGCGTGTGGTACGCTCGATTGACTGTTTTATGTAATCTTTTTCTGCAGGATATTCTACACACTCGTCAAAGGCCATGACAATGTCAGCGCCGAGATCGCTCTGTATTTCCATGGATCGCTCAGGACTCAAAAAGATCTTTTCTCCGTTTTCTTCATACGAAAAATACACGCCATCTTCAGTGATCTGCTTATTTGGCAGGGAAAAGACCTGGAATCCTCCTGAGTCAGTTAAAATGGTGTGCTGCCAGCCCATGAATCTGTGCAGGCCGCCCAAATGTTTTACTGTAGCGAGCCGCTCACTCAAAGATAGGTGATAGGTGTTGGCAAGCAAAACTTCGGAGCCGGATGCTTCGATTTCTTTTGGTGGCAGGGAGCGGACAAATCCCGCAGTGCCTACTGGCATGAACGCCGGAGTCTGCACAGTGCCGTGGCTAGTGGTAAATTCAGCTCTTCGTGCGCCGCAGTCATCTGTTGCATGGAGTTTAAATTTGAGATCGTGTGACATTTATTTTCCCAATCACCAGTCCTTTAAAGGGCATTTATCACACTGCGGATTTGTTTTTTTGCAGAACTCTTTTCCTATGAAGACGAGATATGCATGGAAGTCCTTATAGATCTGCACATTTTTGGGAAGCTCTGATTCAAAGAGGCGCTGCATCTCGTCATAATCGCATGAATCTTCAATAAGCTTATGTCTTGAAAGTATACGTTTTGTGTATGTATCAATCACGAAGATGGGCTGATTTGCCGCATAGCAGCATATGCTGTCGGCAGTTTCCTTGCCAACACCGTTTACTTTGAGCAGTATTTGCCGAAGCTTTGCGAGATCAAGAGCGAGGAATTTGTCCAGGTTTTTGCCGGAGGTCTTTGTTATAGCAGATATGAGGTTTTTCAGCCTTTTTGATTTGATGTTATAGTAGCCTGCAGGCCGGATCAGGGTTGCGATGTGTTTAATATTGGCTTTGTGCATGGAGGCAAGATCAAACAATTGAGATGTCTTGAGGCTTTCCAATGCTTTTTCCACGTTTGACCAGGCAGTATTCTGTGTAAGCACTGCGCCAACAATGATCTCAAAAGAGGTCTCTCCAGGCCACCAGCCTGAAGGCCCGTAGTGGTGTTTAAGCCTGTTAAACAGGTCAAGAATCGGGGAGTATTTTGGTTTAGCTTTTGCTTCCATGCGTTTTTCGGCCAAGGAGATCCTTCATTCTGGCCCTTAAATCCTCTCTGCTTAAGAAAACTGCGGTTCTCTCAATCTCATATTCGATAGCTGCGCGTGCATCAAGTCTGGTGACCACATCAAAGGCCCTCTTGAGGGCGCGCACTGCATCTATTGGTCTTCCGGAAAGTTTTTCTGCCCATGAATATGCTTCCTCCCTGAAAGACTCAGGGGGCACAACCTTGTTTACAAGTCCTATATGATTAGCCTCTTGTGCGCCTATGGGATCGCCTCTCAAGGTGAGCTCTTTGCTTTTTGCAACACCGATCCTGGAAATCAGCGGTGTTAAAAGCGGATTGAACCCGTACTTTATCTCAGGATGCACAAAGAGTGCGGTCTCTGATGCGATGATGATGTCGCCCATCAAGGCTAAGTTGACCCCGCCGCCCATGGCAATGCCGCTTACTGCAGTGATCAGGATATTCTCATAATCCATAAGCTTTAGATACACATCAAGGGTAAGATTGACGTATCTGGTAAGCCCTTCATCGTTGAGGTTTGCAACTTCTTTGAGATCAAGGCCGGCAGAGAAACACTCATCGCCTCCGGTCAGGACCACTACCCTGAGGTCAGTGTTTTGTTTGAGTGAATAGCTGAAGACATGATCTATCTCCTGGAGCAGATCTGAAGAAAGCGCATTCATCTCATGCTTCCTGTTCATCTCCACGATAGCGATGTTGTTTTTAAGGGTTACCTTTAATAGCTTATAGTCATGCATTTGCTTCACTCCTAATATAAGGATTTTCCTGATCCCAAGAATGCGAATGATAAATCTTGTACATGGGTAGCGTCTATGTGTCAACTATAGGGGCTTGCCGGGCCACAAGGGGCTTGATATGATGTAACAAAGTTTTTGGAGGTGGATAATGGATGTGTTGGTTACTAGGTCTTTGCCGGGCAAGGCATTAGAGCTTCTTTCAAATAAACATAAAGTAGACCTCTGGGAAGAAGAAGTGCCTATTCCTAGAGATGAACTTTTAAAAAGAATAAAAGGAAAGTCTGCTCTGTTGTGTCTGCTTACAGACTTGATCGACGAAAAAGTGATGGATGCTGCAAACGCGCTTAAGATCATATCCAACTACGCAGTTGGGTACAACAACATTGATATCGAGGCTGCAAAAAAAAGGGGGATAGTGGTTACCAATACGCCTGATGTACTAACCGATGCCACTGCAGATCTTACCTGGGCATTGATCCTGTCTGCTGCAAGGCGTATTGCCGAGGCAGATGTGTTTACAAGGAGCAAAAAATGGAAGGAATGGGCGCCCAAACTGCTCTTAGGTGCTGATGTGTACGGGCAGACCCTAGGCATCATCGGTGCAGGCAGGATAGGTGCTGCAGTTGCAGCCAGGTCAAAGGGTTTTAAGATGAAGGTCGTGTATTCCTCGGAATTTGAGAGCAAGGTCATGGAAGAGGATCTGGGTGCGCAGCGCATGACCTTAGAAGAGCTTTTAACGGTATCGGATTTTGTGTCATTGCATGTGCCGCTAACAAAGCAAACCTTTCACATGATAGGGGATAAGGAATTATCATTAATGAAGAAATCGGCATTTCTCATCAATACCTCACGCGGGCCTGTGATCGATGAAAACGCCCTTGTCGATGCTCTGGAAAAGGGTAGAATCGCAGGCGCAGGCCTTGATGTGTATGAAAATGAGCCAATGATACCTGAAAAACTTTTCAAGCTGAAAAATGCAATAATCCTGCCACATATAGGTTCTGCAACCCATGCCACGCGTGCAAAAATGGCAGATCTGGCAGTGAAAAACATCCTTGCAGTGTTGGCCGGAAAGGTCCCGCCTAATCAGGTTGCATAAACCCGTACAAAAAGGAACA
>JAGVNP010000194.1 GCA_020053185.1 Deltaproteobacteria bacterium
ACACCATCACCATCTGTGTCTAGCGGATACCCGTCTGGCCCAACTGCAATCCCTTTGGGCGTATTGGGGCTCTTGTCCAGATAATCAGGTATACCGTCTCCGTCTGAATCAATCGGGCATCCTTTTTCATCCACCTTTACACCGGCAGGGGTATTGGGACACTGGTCAAGGCTATCAGGCACTCCGTCGTTATCCGTATCTTTTTCCGGAACAGGACAACCAACATTATCAACCACTATCCCTTTGGGCGTGTTAGGACACTTATCGAGGTAATCAGCAACGCCATCGCCATCAGAATCAAGAGGACATCCTGTTTCATCCACCTTTACACCGGCAGGGGTATTAGGACATTCGTCCAAACTATCCGGTACACCATCTTTATCCGCATCTTGCTCAGGAACAGGAATAGGACAACCAACCTCATCAATTGCCACTCCGGCCGGAGTATCAGAACACTTATCAAGATAGTCTGCCACACCGTCACCATCAGTGTCGATCGGGCATCCTTTTTCGTCCACCATAACGCCTTCAGGAGTGTCAGGACATTTATCAGCCGCATTATCAATACCATCACCGTCAGAATCTTTAGGACACCCCTCCTCATTTACCTCTGTTCCTTCGGGAGTATCGGGGCACTTATCTAGGCAATCAGCTACACCATCCTTATCCGAATCTTTCGGACAGCCATTTTCATCAACTTCCACTCCTTGTGCAGTATCAGCACACTGGTCAACATTATCGAACACTCCATCGCCATCAGAATCAGGTGCCTGGCTAAGAAAAATCTTTTCCACAAAATCAGCCATGCCTTGTTCTGATGAGACCTCATCCGCGCTTACAGAAAACCCGCAGCCGCTTGCCTGGGCAATGTTGTCCATGCATTCTTTGCCTTTTGCATTATCACCTATAAGTACTGTGTATATGCAGACCTTGTCTCCAAGGCTTTCTTTCATCCTTTCAACGGCCTTTATGGGTGAACTGCCCATGTTCTGACCGTCGCTAAATATGACAACAGATGTATTCCCCTGGACTGATTCCAAATCTTTTATTGAGGAATCGATTGCAATGCTCAAAGGGCTTCCACCAACAGCTCTTTTTACTCCGTTGATGGCAGTCTCCACATCCGCCCTCGTATATTCTGCAAAGTCATAGACAAGCTCTGAAGATTCACTCAGTTGCCAATTCTTCTGTCCGAATTTTCTCACTCCCATGCTCAATTCCATGTCAGGAATAGCATTATTCATAAGAATTGCAGTATCCTTAGCAATGATTATTTTCTTCTTTCCATTGTATGATTTGGCCATGGAATAAGACGCATCAAGAATAACCATACAGTTATTAACCTTCTGGATACACTGGCCAGACTCCAGCTTCTCATTGAGGTTCTGTGCCTGCACATTAGATAAGCCAGCCAATGCAAACATCAAAACAAAAATTGAAATAGATAAAACCTTTAAATAATTCCATGCCATAATCAAACCTCCTAATTTAAAAGATTTTCAGTGATGCGCCCTGTATTAGGAAAACCTTAACACATAGTAGCACTTCCAGGTGATAATTAAAACAATAATCTTAGAAAAAAATCATGTCCGACCAATATTTATGCCTGAATATTTTACTCCCCTTTTATTTGGATTTTTTTCCTACTTACTTTTTCTTCTTTTACTTTTGGCATGGTGATACTGAGCACGCCTTTTTTAAAGGAAGCCTCTACTTTTTCCACATTGACCTCTTTGGGGATAGGTATTACCCGTTGAAATGAGCCAAAGGAGCGCTCCATGTAATAGGATTCTTTATCCTTCTCATCTTTCTCCTCCTGTTTTTCGCCTTTTATTGTAAGCGCGTCTTTGCTCAAGGTGATCTCAATATCTTTTTCATCCATGCCAGGAAGCTCTGCAGTGACTATGATCTGTTTTTCATCCTCAGCCATATCGATGCTCGGCCTAAACCTCCCCACATCTTCAAACACACTGAACGGGGCAAGGTCAAAGCTTGTGAAAAAATCATCAAACAGCTGATTCATGGCCCTCTGGAATGTGCTTAGGGGATGCTCTCCTTGTTTCAAGGTACCTCCCTTTTTCCACGGAATTACCTGCTTTGCCATAAATCTTTCCTCCTTTTCCTATTCCTATTCACATCCCATTTACCCCCATACTGATCGTAATTTTTCATTTTAATCTTTAGGATTATAACACATCATCCAGTACCTACTCTCTTATTTACCAGTTACCTTTTATTTGCCACAAAAAGACTTATAGCTTGACTCATTCCTCTCTTGCCTTTATCCTTTCCATTAAGAACTACTTTGGGAGGTGCAAATGCTCAAGGCACAGGATATCATGACAAAAGATCCTATTACGGTTTATCCGGATACCGAGATTTCTCAGGCTGCAAAGCTCATGTTGGAACATCATATCAATGGCGTGCCCGTGGTAGATGCCCAGAGGAAACTTGTAGGCATCCTATGTCAGAGCGATTTGATCGAACAGCAACGGGCCATTCCGATCCCTTCTGTATTTACTGTGTTCGAGGGCTTCATTCCCTTGACCTCTATGCGGCATCTTGAAAAGGAAGTAGAAAAGATAACCGCAACTACAGTATCTCATGCTATGACAAAAAACCCGATTACGATAAGTCCGGACACCACCATTGAAAACATCGCAAAGCTCATGATAGAAAAAAAATTCCATACCCTGCCTGTAGTTGACGAGGGAAAGCTCGTAGGGGTCGTGGGTAAAGAGGATGTACTGAAAACTCTTATCTCATCAAAGAAGCCGGTTGCATAAATGGAGATAGCATCGTTTCCCGAGGTTGAAAACATACATGCCATTGCTTTGCCGTTACTTGGCTACTCAAACCTGATTACTGCAAATATTTATGTGCTTGGCAAAGGGCCTATCACCCTGATCGACGCCGGGCCAAAATTCCCCGGGGCATTTGATTTTGTGAAAGAGCATCTTCATAAAATCGGCTTCGATTTTGCCGATATCGATCGGATCATTATCACACACGGTCATATCGATCATTTCGGCCTTGCAAAAAATATTCAGGAGGCTGCCGGAAAACAAATAGAGTTCGTAATCCATTCGGAAGATAAATGGAGAATCTCAACTCAAACACTAAATGAAAATATCTGGGGCAAAGAGTCGCAGGAACTCATGGCAATGGTGGACATGCCTGCATATGAAGTCGAAAAAATGAAAAACCGCTTTTCGTTCTTCAAGGTGCTCTGCGATCCTCTGGATGAGGTTTCAACAATAGAAGATAATCACGAGTTTCAAGGCAATGGATTTCATCTCAAGGTGATCCATACCCCTGGACACTCTCCTGGCTCTATCAGCCTGTATGAGCCTGAGAAGAAAATTCTTTTCAGCGGCGATCACATCATCAAGCACATCACGCCAAATCCCCTTTGGGAGACACGTAAAGACAAACTTAAAGATCCAAATTATCAGAGCCTGATCGCTTATATGGATTCGCTCAATAAGCTCAAACAACTTGACGTTCGCTATGTCTTCCCAGGTCACGGCGAGTATATCGAGGATTTGCCTGGAATAATCGCCTCATATACACTTCACCACAGGGAGAGAATGGATCTTGTATGGCTAGCGCTCAAAAAAGAAGTCCGGCCTCTCTTTCACATAATTGACGAAGTATTTGCGTATGTGCCTGACGGAGATGCGTTTTTAGCGATCTCAGAGATCATGGTTCATCTGGAGATGCTCATCAATGAAAAAAGGGCTGAATTGATCAACCCAGGTCCGCCCGCACTCTACCGGGCATTGTAAACCTATTCTAAAAAAAGTGGCTGCCCCGTTTAATTGCA
>JAGVNP010000123.1 GCA_020053185.1 Deltaproteobacteria bacterium
AAGAACAGCAGCGAGATTAAGCATGATAGAACCTGTAGAGCTCATGGTACGGCCCGGGCTGATAGTCTCTACACATCCGACAATGCCGTAGTCCCTGGAATCTTCCAGACTTATTCCTTTATTCATCAATGTCTCAATAATCGGCTCATCACTATAAATGGCAGGTGCAGCACCGGAATTATAGATTGAGGTTACAACTGCCTTTCTGAACTCAGCCGGAGAATCTTTGTGAAGCCGCGCTCCTACATTTGGTTCCCTCATCTTCAAAAGCTCAGACATCTTCAGCATGAGGAAAGAAAGTTCATTTGTGCCATCTGTTCCATCAGGTTTTAATCCCCCGATAGTGACTGCCTGATTTGTTCCAGAACCACCTAACAACTCCTGTCCTGCATCTGGGAGTGGGGGGGTGTGATCAGAAAGCTTTATAAAGAAGGCCCCGATGAGTTCAAGTGCACGATTGCTTGACAGTCGTCCTGCCTCAATATCTTTTTTGTAAAAGGGATAAAGAAATTGATCCAGGCGGCCAAAACTCAGTGCAGCGTCAAAGTTTTCCTGGTGAAGTGCAACCTGGGTGAGCCATACTGCCTGAAGCGCTTCCTGGAATGTCTTTGCTGGTTTTATCGGACAAACTCGCAAGCAAGATGCGATCTCAAGCAGTTCTTGTGCCCGCGTTTCTTCGCTTACTTTTGCAATTTCTTCACACTTTGCTGCATACCGATCAGCCAAGGTAATCACACCCTTCATGGCTATTTGCACAGCCTGATAGAATTCTTTAGTCTCTGCATCATTTGAAGAAACCTCTTTTGCTCTTGCTTCTTCGATCAGGCTTTCCAGTCCCCTGTTCACGAGCACAGGATAGTTCGGGATGATGTGAGTGATCATCTGAGACTTTGCCAGAATGAAAAAGACCAGACGCTCTTGAAGACGAAGCGATGCAGGATCATTTCCTTTTTTTCTTGCCCATTCGTAAGTATTACAATCCTGCCAGAACGGGAAAACTTCTTCAGATAAAAGATCGATCTCTTCTTCTGTTATATCTATCGGATCAAACTTTCGCTTCGAAATGGTGGGCAGATCAGGCCAGATATTAGTGGACAAGAAATCCGGGAACATAAGACAGCCGATCCGGTGCTTTGTTGTTGAGCCTACGATAAGATCGTCTTCAAAAATCGCGACAGGGATACGCTCAAGAACATATTGCAAAGCCTGGGCCTGTTTGAGAACCATATGTTCTTCGCTGAAACCATTTTTTTTAAAGAATTCTGTTGCCAGCTTTGCCCGCTCAGTAAAGATCGCCTTTCTCGCAGTAAGATTGGTTGCACGCATTTTTTCAAGCCTGGGAAAATCCTGAAGCGTGTAAGAATCCAAGGACAACATTTTGTCAGACATTGCTATGTCTTGTAAGGGTATGTTTCCAGCCATAGCTCTTACCCCCTTAACTTTATTTTTTGTAACCCTTCCGTGTCCATGTTCCGCCTGATTCCGCCCTCTTTTTAAATCCCTCCACATAGCCAGGCAGGGTCAGCTTCATTGCGGTTCTTAATATTATATCAGGAACTGGAATGGTGGTTTCAATAACAGGGCTGTAGTAATACACAGTTTTTTCTGTATCTTTTTCATACGGCTCAAGATATCCAAATCCGCCTATATCTTTAATGCCCCAATAAGGCGGGGCGATCTCTACGCCTTTATTATTCCATGCTTTGCATTCTTCTTTGGTAATCAGCTTCCAGTCTTCAGTCTTGTTGTCTTCGTGAAGCTTAACATCCAGCGAGTAAGTAACTGTAAGAAAAGCAATCCCGAGTTTTCCTTCCATAAGTCTGCGCCTTATAATGCCTTCTGGCAATTCATCAAAGGTATACCGAGTCTTATAATATTTTACAGCAGGTACCCACTGAGGCTGGCTCTCCCAGTCGCCCTGGATTTCCCTTACCTTTGCAAATGGCGCATCGATAAGTATTACCCCTACAACCCGGCCTTTTTCTCCGCCCTCTTTTGTCTTGTATTTTACAAGAGAGGATTGAAGCTCGCCTTTTTCGAGAAGCGACGGATCAATGTCATTCTTGATCTTTGCTATCACCTCTGCCGGCGTCAGCTCTTTAAGCATCTCATCTGATTCAAGATCTTTTTTATTCCCCCAGGCTTGAGGAAAACAAAGAACGATTGTAAAAACACATAGCCAAAACAATATTGTTTTTTTCATGTTACCCCCTTAATAAATATATGTAATTAAATTTTATAAAGACAACAGTATACACCGTGTCTTTATTTAGTCAATTCCATGAGCAATAGCATCCAAGATCGCATTCAACTGCAACGGTAAACTTCTGTTCGAACCTTAAAAACAAAAAAGGGAGGGATAACTCCCTCCCTTTAGTATCAAGTTAGACTGTGAGCACTAGCTCACATTGCTTGTCTTATTATTGGGTAAGCGGAATTATCCTTAACTCAACCCGTCTGTTCTGCTGGCGTCCCTGTTCTGTGTCATTGCTTGCGATTGGACGGGACTCGCCAAATCCCTGGGTCATAACCCTCTGGTTCATTATACCACTGGTGATCAGATACTGGCCTACGCTTGCAGCCCTTCTCTGTGAGAGTGACAGGTTGTAGGCATCCTCACCTACGCTATCAGTATGACCAGAAATCTCGATCATCGTCTTCTCATATTCCTTTAATACCAGGACTACAGAGTTTAACACATTGTAGAAGCCAGAATTAATGTCGGAACTGTTCGTTGCAAATGTGATGTTGCCCGGCATATTGAGTATAAGATCATTTCCTACACGGGTAACGCTCACGCCAGTGCCCTGGAGTTGCTGGCGTATTTTCGCCTCCTGCCGGTCCATATAATTACCAACAGCGCCGCCTGCCAATGCACCTATGCCTGCGCCGATGAGAGCATTTTTCTGACGCTCTTTGCTGTCATCGCCGGTTGCAGCACCTATTGCTGCTCCACCTGCCGCGCCAAGTATTGAACCCCATCCAGTCTTGCTCAGTTCTTTTTTTCCTGTATAAGGATCTGTAGTGCATCCTGCAAGGCAAACTACTAAAATCATGAAAATAATTAACGTACGCATTTTTGTTCCTCCTTCTAGATTGTACTTACAATGTTAATCCGTTTTACAAAAATGTCAACAGTTCTTACTTTAAATTTTTGTAAGCATCTTTTGGAAGTTCTTCCCCAAGGACAAGGCGACAGAGATCTGTGATCATATATCCTTCAATGCCAGCTTCTTTGCATTTTTTGTACAGGGCTTGAAGACAGAGTGGACAGAGAAACACAAAAGCCTGTGCTCCGTGATCTACTGCATCCTTAATATTAAGATCTTTGTATGCAGGATACTTATCTCCTCTTTTCTGAAGACCATCCATATCCTGGCCGCAGCATAAAGCATT
>JAGVNP010000166.1 GCA_020053185.1 Deltaproteobacteria bacterium
CAGCTTCATGGACAAAGTCGTTACTCACACCCTGGGAATTCACCGTAAAAAAACGCGAAAAATCGCCGGGGATACAGGGAAATATTACACCCGGATTGCCCTGGAAGAGGAAGTCTATGAAAAAACGCGGATCAACGATGAGCGCAAACGAAAAGAAGTCGAGCTATTCATAAGTCGCTTTCGTGCAAAGGCACGGCTTGCAAACATGGTGCAGTCCCGGATCAAAACCCTTGAAAAGCGCGAGAAAAAAGACAAAATTCAGTCGCTCAAAACTCTTGATTTTTCATTCCGCTCAAAACCTTTTCATGGCAAATACTCACTTACTGCACAAGATATCTCATTTTCTTACACCGCTGGAAACGAACTGATCAAAGATTTTTCCCTCACTATCGGCGCCAAAGACCGGATCTGCATAGTAGGAAAAAACGGCAAAGGCAAAACCACCCTTCTCAGGCTTTTATCCGGATCACTTGTTCCAGATCAAGGCGAGATCATCCAAAATCCTAACATGACTCAAGGCGTATTTGTACAGACAAATGTCTCTTCTCTGGTAGACGAACGCACAATAGAAGAAGAGATCCTCTATACCCACCCTGATGTAGACCGGCAATATAGCCGCAACATCTGCGGCGCAATGATGTTTGAAGGCGATGAAGCACTCAAAAAGATAAAAGTCATCTCAGGCGGAGAAAAGAGCCGGGTCATGCTGGGCAAACTGCTCGTAAAACCCGTGAACCTGCTCCTGCTTGACGAGCCTACCAACCACCTCGACATGGAATCATGCGATGCCCTGCTCGCAGCAATCGACAGCTTTAACGGCGCTGTGGTGATCGTCACGCACAACGAAATGTTCCTCCACGCTCTGGCTGAACGCCTTGTCATATTCGACAACAACCAGATCACAACCTTCGAAGGTGATTATCAGAGCTTCCTTGATCGGATCGGCTGGAGCGAAGAAAAAGAATCTCCCCTCGACGAGCCACAAAACGAAAAAGAAACCAAAATTACCAAAAAAGATCTTCGAAAAAAGCGATCCGAAATCATCACTGAGCGCTCCAGAACTCTTCGGCCACTCGAGACAAAAATAGAACAAGTCGAGAAATCAATCATAACAGAAGAAAACTCTCTTGCAAAACTCCATCAAGACCTGCTCAATGCATCGCAAAATAACGAAGGCTCAAAAATCGGCGAACTCTCCAAATCAATCCTGATCACCGAACAGAAAATCAATGACCTCTTTGACGAACTCCAGGAACTCACCACATCACTTGATAAAAAAACTCAACTCTTCGAACAAAAATTCCAGCAGCTTGAACAGGAATTAAGTCAATAGGCCTGAAGTTCGCCATCTCCCTTCCCTCTTCCCCGGAAGAGGGCTAAGCGCTGCGCGTGCCCTGCACGCTTCGCAAACAATCTTCGTGAGTGATATGCTATTCGCATCTCACTCACACTTGCGCACCCCTGATCAAAGATCAGGGGACTATCAAGACTTATATCATTTACTCAAAAATTCAGAAAATTCTTCGTACAAAGATTTTAAAATTTCATGACTTATTTGACGAATACTTGCTAATTCCGGAGGGGTAGTAAAATGCTTCTCTTCGCCACTGGAAATATACTTCCATCCTATAGAATAATACCTAGTAAGTTCTGCATACGGTTTATCTAATTGGGGATCAACATGAGCCCCACCATCTTTATCGGCAACAGAGAGAACTATATCTTTTCTGGTAAATTTGTTCTTATTTTTATCTACTAACACAATTTTATTCCACCAAACATCAAAGGGAACCTTCCCATTTTTGTATCTGGGTGGTGCACCTTCATCCAATGGTGCAACGTATTTACCGCCAGTTGGCCCAAGCTCTAAAACTACAAGCCCTAATGTGGGCAATAAATTTGCAGGGTCATAATCTATTGAAGTATCGTAAAACAACATATTCTTTTTGTTCAAAAGAAATAGTATTGATTTCGAGCTACTTGTATCGTGAAGCAAAACCCTCAGTGTTACTGCCATTCTCTTTGCTTCACTTAAATAACCTTCATCATATGCTTTAGATGATCTTTCCAAAAATAAGATATGCTCATTTAGATGTGACTTTATTTCGCCTACCGTTTGACAATATTTACCCATAAAATCCTCCTCGTTAGCAATTTATTATATAATAGTCATACTGTAAATTAACGTAAAAACACCACAATAAGCAAATATTAAATTTAGATGTAAAAATTATGGCAAACGACTAATCTCGTCACTATTTACGATTTACTTTTTACTGTTCACTGTTTTCTGCCTACTCCTTACTCCCTACTATTTAAAAACCCTTGTCCGTCTGCAACATGACATGTTATTCTGCATGAATTGACTTAGGAGAATACATGCGTCTCTGGTCGTTACATCCAAAATATCTTGATCCGCAAGGTTTGGTGGCACTATGGCGTGAGGCGTTGCTTGCACAGGCTGTGCTTCGTGGAGAAACCAAAGGCTACCGCAGTCATCCCCAGTTGGATCGGTTTCGGGAAAACCGGGCACCTCTTTCTTCCATATCGCTGTATCTCAAAGCTATCCATGATGAGGCCGAAACCCGTGGATATGCTTTTGACAAAAACAAAATAAGACCAGTCAGAAAACGAGTCACTCTTTCGGTCACTTCCGGGCAAATCGAATATGAGTGGCTACACCTCATGGAAAAACTCCTTGTTCGCAATCCCGCACTACACAGAAAGTACAAGGATATCTCGGTACCGGAAACTCATCCGCTCTTTAAGGTACGAACCGGTGGTGTTGAACCCTGGGAACGTCCACATAATACCTAGATCCTACTCGTCACCCGTTACTATTTACGATTTACTTTTCACTTTTTACTCCCTACTATTTAAAAACCCTTGTCCGCATAAAGCATGACATGCTATTCTATATAAATTGACTTAAGGAGGATACATGCTGCCAGAAAATCTTGAAGCGTATTTGAATAAGATAGGTAAACCTATCATTGCGTATATGTGTACGTACATGCCTGAAGAGCTGATTCTTGCATGCGGGCTGCACCCGTTCAGGATCATACCCACAGATGATCTGACTGACAAGGCAAGCGCTCATCTCCAGGCATATATATGCCCTGTAGGAAAAGGCATGCTCAACTGGGGACTGAACAACAAGCTCAAAAACTTAAAAGGTATTGTAGTGCCCCATGCATGCGATACGATCCAGAAACTATCCGATATATTCAGGATCAATAACATCACGGACTTTCACCATGACCTTGTTCTGCCGGTCGATCTCACAAAGGAATGCGCAAAAGATTATATCGAAAGTATACTCAAAAGTCTCCTGGATGAGCTTGGTAAGATCGGAACACCTGCAACCGAGCAGAGTTTAAAGCAGGCTGTATCCCTTATGAACAAGGTGAGAGGAAGGCTGAGATCTATTGACAGAAAAAAGATCAGCAACCATGCATTTTATGAGCTATGCCTTGCTGCAATGGTCATGGATAAAGAGGAGTTTTTGGATGCAACA
>JAGVNP010000033.1 GCA_020053185.1 Deltaproteobacteria bacterium
AGAACGGTCTGGTCGGGTCCGGCATAACCATCCTTGTATTTATCAAAAACATTTGAACATCCTGCGAGTAAAATCATCAGAATGCCTGCACAGAAGAGGGATCGTTTACATCTCATAAATACCTCCTTTGAATCCTCTCCCCTGAGGGGAGAGGTAAGGGTGAGGGGGCAGATAATGGGGAAGGATTCATAAAATTTTCTGCAAATGCCCCCCTATTTTTATTGTTTTGTTTGCTCAACAGCTACTGTCTTCAGCGGCACACGCACAACTTGCGCATATGGCTCGCCAAGAGCAACAGGCTGATGTGTCGGCACTGCAAACTGCCACTGCTGTGCATCAACCTCGGTAATAGGAAATGGAGTGAACATATTGTCTGACTCAGGCGGGAAAAGTAGATGCACGCCGTGTGATCCCCATGAGCCCTGCTTTTTCATCGGGTCGGTTTCTTCAGAGTAGCTTTTTAGTCTTGGGTCAGATTGAGCTTCGCCAGGCCATGGCCGTGCGATCGGATCATCTCCTGTGCCATCATCAAACATGCTGTCATCACGGTAGTAAGGGATGATCGCGCCATTGACAAGGGTGGACGGACCTTTGAGTTCAAAGATGTAGACCAGAGAGCCATAGTCATTATGTCCGGAAACCTGTTCCCAGCGCAGGAAAGAAAGCGGCAGATCAAATGTCGGATCAGAAAAATCAAAGAACATTGGTTGTCCGCCGATCTCATTGATCTCGGTGAGGGTGTTTAACAGCTCATCAGGCTCTCCGTCAATATTTACTCCTGCTGGATTAAATACATTATAGTATTTTGCAGCTACATTGGCATTATAGTCCCATGAGGTATAGAGCCCGTCCGGTGGTATCGGGTGTACACGGAGATGAAAGTGATATGTGACTGCATCACGGTAAAATGCCTCGGTCTTTGTCACATTAGTGCCGGAATCAGCACCCCATGTCTCGCGGATTGCCCGTACAGGACCAATGCGTTCGCCAATGAGGCAGCAGTTGCCTTCCCAGTTCACCTGTTCATCTTCAAAGCCTATAAGCGATACAGATGAATCTGGTGTCTGCTGGAATGCACGGCCCTTCCACCGGTCAATAAGGTCCTCGCCATAAAACCCTTTCTTTTCAGGCTTTGCGATACGCATATCGCGCACCATCCATCTGCCGCTTGCATACCACTTGTATGCATCTGTGGTTATAGTTACACCGTCTCGCGGGAATCTATCGGTTGAATAACTATAAGGCTTGCCTTCGAAAGTTATTCGAGGATGCTCAGTAGTGTTAGTTCCCTGTCCACATGGATCATACGCATAGCCTGGAAGATTTGAACCATAGCCGGTGTTGCTTGACCCCAGTTTTTCCGGATCATCATCCTTAAATGTGTGGCGTGCAATGAACTGGTTAGCATCAGGATCTCTTGTGTATCTTACGTGAGCCTCATTGCTATTGGCTTTAATTGAACAACCGCCTTCTCTTAGAAATAAATATACATATTTTACATCTGCAGGATTAAGCGGGTCCACAATGGCAATCTCCTGCCTGGAGCTTGTAATACCTGAAGGCCATTTATCGCTCGGAGCCTGTATTCCGGCATCTGATGCCATGAAAACGATCTCGTCGTCATCATCAAGGCCTTCTGCTGGGTCAGCCATTGCACCACTGTAGTTGGCGATCAGTTCATCTTCAGGACGCGCCTGCCATCGCTCAACATCCCATGCATAGGTAAGTTCATAATCAACTGCCGAGTAGATGCTGAAGTCAGAATTAGCATTTGCCAGGAAATAGGGGAAGCGCTCATCTACCTGAACAGGAATCTCCTTCCAGGTTGAACCATCATAGCGGAAAGCGCAGATCTGATCTACTGGCACGCCTGTTCGAACATCAGGAGGTACTTGTAGATAACCATTATGGGCATTGCGGACATGTGTCCATACCAGATAGCCATAATCGTAACCGCTCGTATACTTATCTGTACCTGTGCCTGCTGGCCAGGGCAGGGAGAAGCCGACTGCTGCAAGCCGTGACCATGTAGGAAGCTGGACGCCCGTAAGCACAACAGGCTCTGCCTGACGTGCAGGCATAACCGTGTCAACAACATCGATATCATCAGTAAGCCCGTCTCCGTCTGTATCGGTTGTTGTCGGGTCAGTACCTTTATCGATTTCTGCGCCGTCATTCAGGCCGTCGCCGTCAGTGTCTTTTTTATTCGGATCAGACTTGTAGGTCTTTATTTCTTCCCCATTAGTAAGGCCGTCATCGTCATCATCCATGTCTGGATCATAAACAGTTACTGTGCAGGTATCTTCATCTGTTTCGCCTTTATCGTCTGTGACCGTGAGGGTAACGTTATATTCGCCCGCAGTGGTGTATACATGGGTTGCCAGTGCCCCTGGTCCTGTTGATGGTTCACTTCCATCTTTAAAATCCCAAGCAAATGATACGATCTTTCCATCTGGATCGTTTGATCCTGACCCATCAAACAGAACCGAATCACTTTTTGCAACAGTCTGGTCAGCACCGGCATTGGCAATTGGTGTATGATTCTTTAGTTTATCTGCTATTGAACATCCGGATAGCACAAGGGCAAAAATGGCAATGACTAAGAAAGATACTCTCCTCATAAAAACCCCCTTCTTCATGTTCCTGTCTATTTCTGTAAACCCAAATGGGTTGCCCCGATTAGCATATAAAATTCATAACAAAACTTAGATTTATATTATAGGCTTTTAAGGATGTTGGCAATAGACTTTTATCAAGGAGCAGAGGTATTAAGGATCAAGGATTAAGGGGTCAGGGATCAGAGAGAATAATGCACAGAGGGGCAAAGGCACAGAGAAAATAGTAAAGAGTGAAGCGTAGAATGTAAAATATTAGAAACACACCTTACACTTTACGCCTAACGGATAAAGGCTGAAGGCTGATTGCTGACAAAAGTTTCTCCTCAACCCTCTCCCCTTTGCGGGGAGAGGGTTGAGGAGGCTTAACGATCATGGAAAGAAGGGGCAGAAACTCGGGTCAGCCAGTGTTTCCGGATTTGAGAGAGCAGTGAACATTTCTATGACCATAGGATCAATATCTGCGATCCTATCCTGCATAGTGGTCATTTCATCCGAGGTGGATATTCCTCCATCTGACTCTGACTCGAAAACTATGCGTTTTGGTGCTGTTGGGTCAATCGACCATTTAGGCCAAGAAACAGGTTCAATAGTAGGGTTGGGGTTGTTGGTGTCGTCGTTGGGGTTTCCGGTTCTTGCAAAATTAGCCCAGTAATCCATCATGGCGTCAGAGAGTTCTTCTCTTTGTGGTTTATTTGCCTCTGTCCATGCAAATTGAAATGCAGAATCATAGGCTGAATTTTTATCAAAATCACTATAGAAGGTGCCGAACACAAACGGGATTTCCATGGCATGGGATGCGCCGATCACAAAATCCAATGGATACGGCTCATTATCCCATGCAAATTTATATGCATACAGATCCTGCTGGTAATTGGACATAAGGCTTAATGGGGTATCAACCCCTGCTACCTGGAAGACCATGCCGCCGGCAAGTCCTGCCGGCTCATACACTGGCCACCATGCAGGGTGAAGGAGGTCATCCAGTGTTACACCTAGTTCTTCAAACTGATTGGGGTTCGTAGTTTTAATGAGTTCGCAGAGTTCTGATTCACTCAGTTTTGAAAGGAAGAATGGCATGAACAGTTTTAATTCCTCGGCATTTGAGCCGGCAAGTAATGGAACTTTTGTATAATTCCCTTGTGCAAGGCACTCGTATTCATTGCTAGGGATCACTGTTCCATCCTCATAGAGCATGATGGCCAGAAGATCGATAAGCATACCCGGTGCAGTATAGGGATAGCACGAGAGGATATCTTCTGCACTTTTGGACCTTAGATAATTTGCAATCCAATCAGTACTCTGATTTGCTATAAAGTCTTCAGCCATTTCTTGTGTCGGGGCAAATCCGTCTTGAACAATGAGGTGGGTTAAAACTACCTGGGCCCTGGCATCGCCTGTTGCAAGAGGTACGGAATGAGGCCAGCCAGATTCTGCGATAGCACGATGGAACAAACCTTTTGCAAGAGGGGAGACAATCATAGAATATACATTGATAGCGCCTGCAGATTCTCCTGCAATGGTAACATTGTTCGGGTCGCCCCCGAATGCTTCTATGTTTTTGTTTACCCACTCAAGTGCTTTTATGA
>JAGVNP010000264.1 GCA_020053185.1 Deltaproteobacteria bacterium
AGCATTTTCTCTGCCTCCAGAGGTTGTTTTCAACTGTCTTTTTTCCAAGTTCCTGTAAGTCTCTTTCTAATGGATTCATTTTTCTCCTCCGATGTAGTGAATATATCGAAACAATAGAACATCAATAATAAACCATAACTCCATGAAAAATCAATCAGTGATTCATCAATGCTCAAAAGTCAGACTATGACTGATTTTTCATCTTTTTCTTGAGCAATTCTCTCTCTTCGTAAGAAAGGAGACAGTTTGCCTTGCATTCCTCACTGCACGAGAATTCGCACGGTTCTACATGGATGGTCACGCTCGAGTTTGGAAGACGCTCATTGATCTGCTCAGTAATCACATCAGTGATGCGGTGAGATGCTTCTACTGTCATGTACGGATCGACCTGCATGTGAAATTCTACAAAGCGAAAGCTTCCAGCCTTGCGGGTACGCATCTTGTGAAATCCATACACATCAGGATACATGGTTCCGATGAGATGCGAGATGTATTCTTGCTCTTCTGCCGGCAGCGTGACATCCAGAAGATCCTTTGCTGAATGCATTGTGAGCTGGTATGCAGCATGGAAAATGAGGATCGCTACAGTGATGGCTGCGATCGGGTCGATCCAGTGAAAATGGTTGCCAGGGAACATCCACTCTCCAATCCAGATCAAAAGCAGGCCGAACATGACGCCCATTGCAGTAAAGATATCAGTCTTAAGATGCCATGCATCTGCCAGGAGCGCCACTGAATCAGTTTCTTTCCCTACCTTGAAAAGTTTCTTGGACACGATCCAGTTTACGATCGATGAGATGAGCATGATCCCTACGCCCCAGCCCACAGCCTCGAGGGGCTGCGGATTAATTAGCCTTTTAATTGCCTCATATATGATCCAGATGGCAGCAACAAGGATCAGAAATGCCTCGATGGTGCCGGAGACATTCTCGATTTTTCCATGGCCAAACGGATGTTTTTCATCAGCAGGCTTACTAGACTTTCGCACTGCAGAAAACGCGATGAATGCTGCGATCAGGTCTGCCCCGGAATGAGCTGCTTCTGAGATGATGGATATCGAGCCTGTCATGAGGCCTACGACGATTTTGAGCGCAATGAGAGTAGTATTTGAGATGATGGAAAGCCGTGCAACAAAAACCTTTTTATCCTGAATATCCATAAGGTCCTTCAAGTGTTGCAATACTGAAAGCAAACCCTGATTTTCATTCTACGGAAGCCATACTCGCAAACTTCAGTCAAGGACAAAATACTCAGATAGCGATGGGGTAGTTCCCGTATTTTTTAAGCGCATCGATCATGACTTTCAACTTATGACCTGGCACAGAGGGAAGGCCGTGAACAGGCGCCATGATATATCTTCCTCCGGGCCCAAGCAGCCTAATCTGTTTCTTCACTTCCTCTACAACTTCTTCATCTGTAGACCGGTCAGTGAGAATATAGTCCACGCCGATGCCGCCTATGATCGTGACTTTATCACCCCTGAGAGCTTTTTCCTTATAGATATCCACGTTTGATGTCAGCTCATAGGCATGCAGACCATCAACTCCCCATTTAAGGAAGATATCAAAGAGCAGGGTGTTGTCACCGCAGGAATGGAATATCACCTTTGCACCACGGTCATGGATGGTTTTGATGATCCGGGTGTATGAAGGGCCGAACAGACCATCAATCTGTTTCGGATTCATGAGTGGTCCAGTTTTGAACGCCAGGTCATCACCCACCATGATAACTTTTAAGCCTGCGTCGATCATGGCCATGGATGTTTGTATATACAGATCTTCTGCATCATCGATATGTTGCTTCACCAGATCAGGTTCTTTCCTGATCCATTTTGCCATGCGCTCAAAACCGAGCGCCCAGGATAGGCTTTCATGTATGCCCACAGATGATGCATTGCCGCAGATGCAGATTTTATCGCTGTATTTCTTCAACACTTTTTGGAAAAATTTAAATCCCCTGTGCGCAACTTCATCAGCCTTCAGGCGATATGGCCAGGATGCAAATTCTTCGCGGGAAGTAATACCTGGTTTTTTATACATATAGGTGACGTTGCCGTAGCCGTCAGGATAGACCTGGAAGATCGCGCCGCCTGCATGTGCAGAGGTTACGCTGTCAGTCAAGGTAAATGATTCGTCATAAAACACCCAGAGTCCGTCAAAGCCTAGCTCGATTGCTGCTTTCACTGCATTGATCCGCTCATTGTTCTCCTGGGGCGTGATAACGTACGGCGTAATCTGCGGGCCCCAGTGATTAAGCAGAAATTTCACAAGCGGATTTTTGAGCTGGCGCTCTGTGGAAATGAGCGGTTTTCCGAGCACATCCTGAAATGTTCTTGGCTCGATATACGGTGTCCAAGACGGAATCCGGTCAACAGACTTTCCTTCCAGTGTACGGATGATACGCTCAGTTGGGTTCATAGCATCCTCCTCTTTATTATGGCTGAGGTTGTTCTTGTTCCAGCATCTCGTCGAGCGTAAAGCTCAGCTCTTTTTTCTTAAACGGGCAGATAAATTTAAGTGCTACGGCCTTCATCTTTATGCCCTCAGTATTTTTATTTCCCTTGCCATATCTTGGATCACCCATAACAGGATATCCGATCATGGCAAAATGGCGCCTGATCTGGTGTAGCCTTCCCGTCCTTATCCTCACATCTACAGAAGAGACATTGCGTAGAGGATCATATCCTTTAACCTCAAAATCAGTGATTGAAGCTTTGCCATCGAGTGCCAGGTCAATGGTTCCATGCGGTCTTTCTTTTGCTAAATCTCCGAGCACCTCGATCTGATAGAGTTTTTCGATCTGGTCTGTCTGAAACAGTGAAGAGAGTTTTGCTGCCGAGAGTTTGTCATGGGCCAGAATTATAAGACCAGAAACTTCGCGGTCAAGCCTATGCACAATGAATATTTGACGCTTCAGGTTAAAGAAAAGTTCAGCTTGCCGCTCAAGCGAGCAATGATCGCCGAAATTTGTGCCCTGGGTTAACAGGCCTGTTGGCTTATGCCATATGCTGTAGTGGGAATAATCTTTGATGCATTTTGCTTCAGGCGGGATAATGTTGATGAGTTCTTCATCGTAATAAAGTTCGAGCGCATCACCTGGCTTTGCATATGCGGTTGCCCTGCGGATGCGCTCTCGTTTACCTCTTTGCTTTGTGATCCAAGCTGCGCCCTTTGCCATTGCATCCTTGATTTTTGTTTTGGAAATGCCGGTATGGCTCGCAAAAAAATCGCATGCCCGGATCGGATGTTCTACCTTCTTTTTGAAGGTAAATTTTTTCATATCAGGTAATGATCAAACCCTCGCCTATGGAGACAAGCTCCAGATCAAAATACAAGGTCTCGCCAGCAAGAGGGTGATTGGCATCAAGTATCACAGAATCATCATTTACTTCAGTAATAGCAACAGGGATATGATTGCCTTCCGGATCAGTGAGCATGAGTTGCATGCCGAGTTCCGGGGTAATGTCTTTGGGGAGATTCTCTCTTTTCATCTTCACAAGAAGATCTTCTCTGTACTGGCCATAGCCGTGCTCTGGTGCGATCTCTATGCGCTTCTTTTCTCCGTGCCCCATGCCTATAACGCCATCTTCAAACCCTTTGATAACCTGATGGCTGCCGATGGTAAACTTGAGTGGATCTCGCCCGTGTGAGCTGTCAAACTCGTCGCCGTTTCCAAATGTTCCTTTGTAATGGACATTCACTGTATCGCCCATCTTTGCTTTTGCTGCCATGAAAACTCCCTTCCTGGTTTTGATCCCCTAGGCATCTACCAGATGCTTATTCATAAAGCAAAAACAATTTGATCTTGGGCTTATTTCGCTGTAATCATAGGTAATCTATGACATTATTTTGATGCCATTTTGCAATCAGGTCATTGCGAGGAGGGTAAGCGACGTGGCAATCTATTTTATTGAGATTGCTTCACATTCGTTCGCAATGACGTCTTTGATCGTAACTTGGTATGAATCAAAGGAGGTGGACAATGAACGCAACAAAAAAGGTGCGTGTTGCTGCAGTGCAGATGATCTCGGAAAACTGCGAGATCGAAAAAAATCTTAGCAGGGCTTTATCCTTTGTCGAGCAGGCAGCGAGCAAAGGTGCAGCTCTTGTGGTGCTTCCGGAGTTTTTGCCCACCGGCTATATCTTCACCACTGACATCTGGAATGCTGCAGAGCCAAAAGACGGGCCGACTCTGACATGGCTCAAGCAGCACTCAAAGCGGCTCGGCATTTATCTGGGCACAAGTTTTCTCGATGCTGAAGGAGAGGATTTTTTCAATACATTTGTGATAACAACGCCTGAAGGCAAGGTGGCAGGCAGGGTCAGAAAACAGACACCCGCAGCATTCGAGGCATATTTTACAAAGGGTGAAGCTAGCAATCATGTGATAAATACCGGCCTTGGAAAGATCGGGGTAGGGATCTGCTATGAGAACCAGCTTGCCTACACGCCAAAACTCATGTTCGAAAACAAGGTTGACCTCATGCTCATGCCCCACTCATGCCCGCTTCCAATGCCAAGCCCTGTCTATCCGAAGAAGCATGTGGAGCATTACAAGATTTTATTGAAAGACCTGGCTGTGTTTTATGCAAAAAACCTCGGGATTCCCGCGATTATGATCAACAAATGCGGGCCATGGAAAACTCCGCTTCCAGGTCTTCCGTTCCTGACCCAGGATTCAACTTTCCCCGGCCTGTCAGCCATTGTGGATTCAGACGGAACAACAAAGGCGCAGCTTGGCAGCGAGGAGGGCGTGATTGTCGAAGATGTTATTCTTGACCCGTCGCGCAAGGTTTTATCAATGCCCCAAACATACGGCAGATGGGCGATTCAATATCCGTGGCCTGAAAAGCTCTTTCCTTTGGTAGAGGTGATCGGCGGGCTATGGTACAGGCTCAGCACGCAGAGAAGAAAAATGGCGCGTAAGATTGCAAAAGGATAATTTAGGGTTTTCATCAAAGAAAAAGGAGAATTGCTGCATGAGTAAAAAGGCGTTTCAGGATTTTTATGAAGAGCAATACAGTCATTGCTATGGTTGCGGCCGCTTGAATGACCATGGTCTGCATATAAAGAGTTATTGGGATGGCGAGGAAACAGTGTGCATATTTACGCCAAAGCCGTATCACATGGCTATTCCAGGATATGTGTATGGAGGTCTCATTGCATCGCTGATCGACTGCCACTGCACAGGAACCGCAGCAGCAGCATCCTATCGGGCCGAGGGAAGGGATTTGGGAACAGAGCCTGTACTGCGCTTTCTGACAGCATCGCTCCATGTTGATTATTTGAGGCCAACGCCGCTGGGTTTTCCGCTTGAGATTCGGGGAAAGGTAAAAGAGGTCAAGGGCCGCAAGGTAATCGTAGTTGCGACCTTGTCAGCAAATGGCGAAATATGCGCTAAGGGAGAAGTGGTTGCAGTGAAGGTGCCGTAAGGCATGGCATTGTAGTTCTTAAATAGATGAGCCAATTGCAAAAGTCTCCACTTTGTCACCCTGAACTCTTCGCCACTTGTCACCCTGAGCGAAGCGAAGGGTCTTAAAGATCCTTCGGACATTGCCCTCAGGATGACATCCCCGAGGTTTTATGGAGGTTTTTTTGGAAGACAAGATAAAAGCAAATGCAGAGCTTGTTGTTAAGCAGCTAGGCCCTCTAAGCGGCTTTGAGTTTGGGTACAATGCGGATTCAGTCGCATGGGTTGATGGATTTATTGATTCACAGCGCAGCCGTACTGATATAGATAAGCCTGCAATTGACGGCCTTGTAAATATGCTGGGCTCGTTCTTAGGCGAAAGCATCATCCAATGTTTTGGCGGAAAGTGGTGTTGTGTCGATGGCCAATGGTGCGTTAGTTTTTCAGATAAAGATGCTGCATATCCATTCAACCGGGTCAGCAAGCAGTTTGCTTATGGTGCTGAATATTCCATTAAGACTTTTTTTGAGCAGATCCCTGTTTTATTTAAAGATCACATAAAGAAAAATCAGGCAGCAGAAGATCAGCTCAAATTTTTCATTCAACAAGCTGAAGAAGCTTATGGCCGTATTTATGATGCCTATTCCGGGAGCGATCGTGCTGCTGCTTACAATGACTGCAAGGAGAGTATGGCAGATGCCATTGGCCTGGCCCGCACTCTGGGGCTAACTGAAAAAGTGGCAGAACTGGAAAAGAAGCTGGAGCACTACAAGGCAGTATTCCGTTCACAGATGAATTTTTGATTATTACTAACCAGGGAGATGGGGTTTTTTATATTGGAAAGAGATCATGGTTTTTGTCTGATCTCGATATGACAATTATACCTTTGGCCCTTTCATGATTCTCCACCATGCAATGCCGTGCATGGAATCGTAGAATTTTTTGAGCATTTTGACATCCGGAACAGTTTGCGGCAACGGTTTTCCTGATAGAGAGTGAACTTTTGTTTTCTCGCCCACTTCCACAAGATAATCCGGGCCGATAACAAAATTTAATCCAATGCCAAATGGTCTCTGCCTCGGATCAAGAAGATCCTTGCCCATGGTGTGGTAACAAAAACCCTTGGGCGCTGCGAGTTCTACCAGGGTAGGGGTAATGTCAATATGACTGCCGGCAGCGCCAGGCGGAAGAGAAATTCCTTTCAATACGTCTTTTCCATACAAGACAAACGGAATTGCAGTCTTCTCGTATAGATCAGGGGTCTTGTTGATTTTTCTTCGTACTGCATTGTCAGCAGTGACTACAACTAGGGGGAGCTTGACTTTATGTTCAATAGCTTTTCCAAAATCACCTATGCATTTATCCATGTACCAGAAATGACCGAGTGCAAGAAAATCAA
>JAGVNP010000127.1 GCA_020053185.1 Deltaproteobacteria bacterium
AGAATTGTGGGAGTCATCCTCATCGATGCACCTCCTGATAAAGTTTATGAGACGCTTGATGACTGGGAAAATGGCCGGAATGGTCACCGGAATTAAAGAATTATAAAGTAAGGTATATTTTTGACTCTGTACCGCAAGGAATTGCCAAGCTCAGGCTTGTAGAAGGAGACATGGTGCTTGGACCGTTCACAGCACATTATAACCTGTATATTCGTATACATGACAACATGTGCACTGAAGACAGGCGTCTGGTAAAAAAAGAAGAGATCGCATCATGGAAAGAGCGTGGTATTGAGCTTAAGCCCAATTTTTGGGCACTCAAGGATGTAGGAGGTTTTGGTCATCAGGCATCATATGCAGACGGTACAAAAACTGTGTATTATTACAGTCCCACTATTGCCACCACGATTCCTGTGCCTGAATTTCTGATGAGAATAGCCATGAAGTCTTCGCTGCCTAAATATATGTACGGGGTAAAAAAGAGGGTGGAGTCAGGCGGAACTTATTCGCTGAAAAAATAAAAATTTCCCTAACGCATGGGGTTGATCTGAAATTTCTTTTATAAAGAAGATGGGAGGACTTATGATTAGAATGGTAAGGTTTTTTATTGCATTAATTGTTGGTCTGTTTTTGTTTTCAAATGACGGGCTTTGCCGGGTAAGTTCATCAGATAAGACCCTTTCGCGATGGGTGGACCCGGTAATTATTAAAGGTGAAGTTTTGGATGAAGTCATAGGTTCTCCTCTGTCAAACTTAAGGGTATATGCATTTCGAAATGGGGTATTTGAGCCAATTCGCTATCAGATTGATGAACTCACAGAAGATGGTGGGGATTGGATATTGCCGGAAGGCCTGATAGTTAATTCTGAGTTGAGTAATCAGAAACTTGACAAATGGGACTTTCTTGTTGTTATGGCAAAGGATACGGGCGATAAAGCAAAGAAGGAATCATGGCCTTCAGGATATACCAAAAGCTGTGAGATAGAGATAATAGATCCGCTTACAGGTGAAAAGGGATGGTGTTATCTGTTGTATTTTCCATCAAATCCACCTGTGCGGTCTTCTTTGTCAGATTATGTTTCTTATGACTATAATACGGAATGGTATAAAACAGACACTTATAGCCTGAAAAATATGATTGATAAGAAGGGGCGGCATCGGCTTGATTATGTTCATCTCAGTGCCACTAAGGAGGCCGGAGGAAACGATAAAAACTTTGCTGATCGGATAAAGATACGGATAACACTAAAGGCTCTTTATGGCAAAGTTACGCTTCGATTCAATGAGGAAGGACTAAAGAGTGATGTTCTTGCCTATAAGCGAGGTCCAATACGAGTAATAAGAAGATCAGAGCAGTTTGTCGATATGCCTGGATACAAAGCGGCCCGGGCAGTGGCAGATCATACATTCTACCGGACATTTCTTACAGTCCCTGCGTTAATAGATATTCCATTTAAACTGGATACACTCCTGAGTTCATGCATTGTCAGATTCGGTTCGGATTATAACTCCGAGGTGTTTGGCGCAACAACATGCAATTCATGTAATCCGCAAGGTTGCATAGTCGATGGCAAGATGACCGACTGTGAGAGAAACTGGAATCCAGGAATGGATGAATGGAGGCTGATATATGGCGAAACTGTGGGTGGTGGCGGATCTGTGGGATTTATGGCTCGAACTATTTTTACTCCAGAGATGCTGAATAGTGGGTTAGTAATTACAGAAGGCCTCATTGATGATGTAACGCAGAATGACCCTCCGGAGAATTATCCAGGGGTTATTGGCTATCTCTACCAGGATTGGGATATAACCAGAGTTAACAGGGGTGTGTATCACGGATTTGTCGAGTTCTATGGCATACCTCACTATAAGCTCGGAGATGAAATTGCGTGTGCAAACTATGAAGATCATCCATTAAAGATAAAAGTTCTAGACCATGAGATTACAAACCAGGGCATGGTTAAGACGAAACTGGGAAAAAAATACAAATAAAAATTGAATGGGGGGGATCCGATGGAGATCAAAGGGAAAAAGATTTTTATCACAGGTGCTGCAAGCGGAATTGGCAGGTCAACAGCCATTGCAACAGCCAGGCTTGGCGCCAGACTGTTTTTAACTGATATCAATAAGTCCGGATTAGAAGAGACTGTACAAATGATAACAGCAGGTGGCGGTGAAGTCTGTAAGCACAAGGCATTTAATATAGCAGATTATAATGAAGTAAAATCATTTGCTGACGAGATCCACAGCGAGTTTGGATCAATGGATATTATCATGAATATTGCAGGCATCGCTGTATGGGGTTTGGTGGAAAATTTTACGCATAGCTATTGGCAAAAAGTTATTAACGTAAACCTTTGGGGACCTATTCACAGCATTGAGTGCTTTGCTCCTGCTATGGTTCATGCTGGTAAAGGAGGGCATATAGTCAATGTATCATCTGCAGCAGGTCTTACCGGTGCGCCCTGGCATATCGCATACTCTGCTACAAAATGGGCACTTGTGGGTATATCCGAGGTTTTGCGCTATGACATGATGCAGCACAATATCGGGGTAACCGTTGTATGCCCTGGTGCAGTGGATACTCCGTTAAAAAATACAATAGAGATTCTGGGAATTGATGCAAACAGCGAAAAGATGAAAAATCTGAAGCAAAGGTTTTCCGGTCATGCTATTTCGCCAGATAAGGCGGCTGAATTGATCATCAAGGGTGTAGAGAAGAAAAAATTTCTGGTTATTACGTCTTTCGATATCAAGGCAGTATATTTTTTCAAGCATCATTTCTTTCCTGTGTATCACTTTATCATGATCAGGATCAGCAAACTTCTGAACAGTGTGGCAGCAAAAAGTTAAACAACAAAAGGAGGATAGATATGGAGATCAAGGGAAGCAAGGTGCTTGTCACTGGTGCTGCAAGCGGAATGGGGCGTGCTACTGCAATCGTAATGGGAAAGATGGGTGCCAGGTTGTTTTTAACTGACATAAATCAGGCAGGCTTAGAAGATACATGCAAGACAATTTCAAGTAAAGGCGGAGAGGTTTGTAAATACAAGGCATTCGATATATCGAAGTATGAAGAGGTAAAGGCATTTGCTGAGGATATCCATAAAGAATTTGGTCCGCTCAATATACTCGTAAATGTTGCAGGCATTGCGATATTTGGCCAGATCGAGGACATGTTGCATGAGCACTGGAAAAAGGTAATCGATATAAATCTCTGGGGTCCGATACACGGCATAGAATGTTTTGTGCCTGAGATGATCCGTGCAGGCAAAGGAGGGCATATCGTAACCGTATCATCTACATCAGGCATTATTGGTCTGCCGTGGCATGCAGCTTATGTAACGACAAAACACGGCCTTGTTGGACTTTCTGAGGTAATGCGTTATGATCTGAGAAAGCACAACATCGGCGTGAGCGTAATCTGTCCTGGCGCTGTGCAGACAAATATGGTCAATACAGTTCAAATATTAAACACAAGCAGACAGGCTTTTGAAAAAAACAAGTCCAAGTGGGACAAGGTTGCAATCTCTTCGGAAAAAGCTGCTGAGCTTATTATAAAATCCATAACAAAGAAAAAATTCTTGGTCATTACCTCTGCTGACATCAAGATCCTATTTTTCTTAAAGCGTTATATGTTTCCTTTGTATAATGTGGCTATGCGTCTTCTTTGTAAGTTCATGGACAAAGAGCTTTTTCAAGGCAGGAAAATATGAAGCAAGTATATTAATTTTTAGCCAGCCGATTATTTGCGATGTTATTTCGGACACAATAATAAATCATAAAAAAGGACACACTATATGAAAGCAATGGTTACAGGCGGCGGTGGGTTTTTGGCCGGGCACTTGATAGATAAACTATTAGACGCTGGACACTTTGTCAGAACGGTTGAGCTTCCTGAGCGAGATGTCCAACGCCTGAAAGATCTGGATGTGGAGATTATAACCGGGGATTTATGCGATCCAGACCTTGCCGCGCGAGCCTGCGAGGGCATGGATGTTGTCTTTAATCCCGCTGCCCTGGCCACATCCATCGGCCCCTGGAAACGATTCTGGTCGATCAACGTCGAACTTGTCGAAAATGTAATAGCGGGTTGTAAAAAGTCGGGTGTGAAACGCCTGGTGCATGTCAGTTCTCCTTCTGCTGTTTTTGATGGCAGCGACCACTTCGACGCTGACGAGACGCTTCCCTACCCGAAAAAGTTCCTGAACTATTACTGTGCAACCAAAGCCGAAAGCGAAAAGCGCGTTTTGGCGGCCAACGGTACGGACATTGAAACTGTTGCGCTCAGACCGCACGCGATTTGGGGGCCAAGAGACCGCACCCTCTTTCCGCGCATTATCGAAAGGGCCAAATCAAACCGCCTCTTGCAGGTAGGAGACGGGACAAATATCATCAGCACGCTTTATGTTGAGAACGGTGCCGATGCCCTGATTTTGGCGGCCACTGCGGATAGAGCGCCCGGCAACGTCTATTTTGTGACGGACAAAGACACCGTCAATTTGTGGGATTTTTTGAAACGAGTCATTAACGATTTAGGTCTGCCACCAATTAGATCCGAAATTCCTTACCCTTTTGCTTATGCCCTTGGTGCCGCTCAAGAGCTAATATGGACAGCGCTAAAATTTGATGGCGAGCCGACAATTACCCGTTATTCCGCTGCAGAACTCGCTAAAAATCACAGCTATTCAATAGATCGTGCGCGTTACGATTTAGGTTATGAGCCAAAGGTTTTGCGTGAAGAAGGGCTTCAACGTTTTTATGC
>JAGVNP010000145.1 GCA_020053185.1 Deltaproteobacteria bacterium
ACAGAATTTTTTTACAAAACAATTATTATAATAAGACACCTTTTATTCTCTGAAGAAATCTTTGTCAAGAAAGCTAGAGCACTACACTACTCCTTTAATAAGTTTTACATATATTGGAAATCTATATAGTCAAGACATCCTGCCAATACCTTTAGTCCCCTGATCTCTGATCAGGGGTGCGCCAGTGTGAGTGAGTTACGAAGTAAATCACTCACGAAATTATTTGCGGAGCGTGCAATAGCACGCGTAGCGCTTAGCCCTCTTCCGGGGAAGAGGGAGGGGAGACGGCGAAAAAGAATCCCCCTCACCCCTTCGACTTTGCTCAGGGCAGGCTCTGCCTCTCCCGCAAGGGGAGAGGGAAAATCGCCCTGTACTAAATGTAAACTGCACTTGCATTTAGTGTCACTATATGACAACCCTACGAATAACGAATCACGATTTACGAATTACGATTCAGCCTTCAGTCTAAAAACCTTAGACCTCACTCTTTGCGTCTCACGGTTAAACTGACGGCTGACTGTTAGAAGCTGAATTCAGAGGGATAAACGTTATTACAAACCCAGTTCCTTTTTTAAATCCTCGTGGGTTTTCCATTTCTTGTTTTTCATCTTGACCTGCAGGGCAGAGTAATAATCGCTTTTGTCCTGTTCAATCTCTTTCAGGCGCAGGTATTCCTTATAATCCATGATCACCGCAACCGGTTTTTTGTCTTTCTTTACAATTTGCGTTTTAATCATGATAAGCCTCCTGCCTGTGCTTGATCTCATATATTAACATAATCTGATTGTCTTCTTCAAATATAATACGATAGTTTCCTGCCCTAAGCCTTTTAAATTCTCCATATTTCCCTTTTAAAACCTTGACATCAAAGTAACCATGAGGGTTCTTTACGTATGATTCAATTGCCTTTATGATCATGATGGCACTTCTCTTATCACCTTTACAGATCTTCTTGAGTTGCTTATCGGCTTTTTCAGAATATCTGATCTCCATTTATAAATGGAATTCTATCTTTTTTAAGCGCAATGTTCAAGCGTGGAAAATTAGGGACACATCATTTTACTCATCAACTTCTCCCACTGATCGCTGGAGGCTAGCGCATCCCCCTCACCCCTCCCTCTCCCACAAGGGGCGAGGGAATTAACTGCTTACTCATTACCCCTTACTGCTTACTCCCCCTAATTATCTGTGCTGCCTTGTCAATGTACTGGTTGGTCATGTTGACGAGGTCTTGGAGCGGAAGGTCGAGCAGGGGGCGGTCGAGGATCTCTTGCGTTGCGGGAGAGAATTTGCCGTCAAGGATTGTTTCTTTTCCTGCCTGTGTGCATGCATCGAAGAACCACTGGAATCCTGGAAGCAGGGCTTTTACACGGAAGATCTCGCCCATGCCTTTTAGGATTGAGCCGGAAAGGGTGGCATGTGTTCCGCCGCCGAATGCGTGGGCGAATCTGGCAAAAGTATCTTCCAATGCGCCGAAGTGTTCTCTTTCAGGAAATCCTGCGTTGGATATGAGAACCCACTGCCATTTCTTTTCAGGGAATCGCGGCGGGTGCGCTGTACGGCCATTTGCTATGATGATCTTCATATCTCCGAGTATCATCATGCGATCCATCAGGGTTTTCAGAAGTGCGCTTACGGTGAACACGTATAAGGGTGTGGCAAAGACAAGGATGTCGGAAGCGAGCATTTTTTTCAAAACAATTTCCATATCGTCTTTTATTGCGCATATGCCCGGCGTTTTCATGTGACAGGTGTAGCAGCCGAGGCATTCATGGATGTTGAGGTCTTTCAAATATAAGGTTTCGGCAGTTGCTCCGGCCTGAGTTGCGCCTTCGAGGAAGGGTTTTAGGATTTTTTCAGTATTGCCGTTTTTGCCCCGAGGACTTCCATTGAATGCGAGCACGTTTTTCATTTTATTGTCTCCCTCAATCCGTCAGAGAAATGTTCATGCGGTTAAGAACCTGTTGTGCTTCTGAAACCATGCGATCGATAAGTTCTGCCACGCTTGGCTCGTCGTGGATAAGACCTATATCCTGGCTTACCGGCAAACAGCCTTTTTCAATATCGCCGTCTTCGGATGCACGTTTGAGCGCCTTGTATGCGTTTGCAAAATACGCAAGCTGTTTTGATTTATCCCAGCCGGATGCGAGCACGCCGATGAAAAGTTTCAGGAAAGGCATATGGAGCTGTTTTGCAATATCCCTTGCATTGAAGAATGCTGCCGGAAGATTGAGACCCTTTTTCAAAGTCTTTCGTGCAAACCCGGTGTCCATGACCCTGCATGGGAGTCCGTCAAATCGCGTTGAATATAAGGTGTCGTATGCGGTTTTTTCAATGGAGAGCTGCTTGAAATTTTTATGGAGCAGACTTTCTTTTGTGGTCATGAAGCGCGAGCCCATTGCAATTCCATCAGCGCCGAGAGCGATCGCGGCAGCAAGACCTCGACCATCAGCAAAACCGCCTGCTGCAACAATTGGAATTTTCAATTCGTCTGCGAGAGTAGGGATCAGAACAAGGGAAGTGACAGCACCGCCGTGGCCTGCTGCTTCATGTCCTGTTGCGATCACTGCATCAGCGCCATAGTCCTGGGCGCGCTTTGCGTGGTGGGCGTTAACTACGGTTGCAATCACTTTTCCGCCGTATGCATGCGCTCCTTTTACGATCCAGTCGCCTTTGCCGAGTGCAAAATTGATGACAGGGACTTTTTCTTCGAGAAGCACTTTTCCGTTATCGCTTCCCCCGGGCAGGATCAGGGATGCGTTTGCGCCAAAGGGCTTGTCTGTTAGTTTTCTGATCTCTCTGATAGAGGCGCGCGTTTGATCAGGATCAAGCGGGCCTGTTGCAAGTATGCCGAGTCCGCCTGCATTTGATACTGCAGCAACCATTTTGGGCACACTGATCCAGCTCATGCCTGAAAGCAGGATCGGATATTTGATCTTAAAAAGCTCGGTGATCCGCGTCTTCATATATTAACTCCTTTTCTGAAATTATCCTTTGAGAATTATGTTTGCATTCTTTCGGCTTTTTATTGATGTAAGTGCTTTGGGACAGACGGCAATGAGCGCGATGTCATCCAGACGAACAACAATACTGGAGAGAAATTGAAGGATGTTTGCAATCAACGCTGCTGGGCTGAAATCTGTAATGCATCTTGAGAGGAATTCTTTAGGCGAGCATCCATAACAGCGGCTGAGCTCAATAAAGCCGTCGGTTGCCAGGAAGATCATGTCATCTGGGTCAACGGACACGGTCCCGGTTTGAAATAGTTTTTGCGATCTCCCGATCAGAACATGGTTGGTGCGGCTTAGCTGGGTGATTTCTCCTGAGCCTGATTTTATTTTAAAAACCAGACTGTCGCCTGCGTGGAGAATGCCTGTATGGCTGTTATCGCTGAGAACAACTCCTGAAAATGTGGTTGCATCGTGATATTTTGTGTTGTGCACAAGACTGTTTGCAAGGCCGGTTATTTTTTCAAATGAGAGGTCTTTAAGCTTTTCTTCTTCAATTGCAGACTTGAACCGTTCCAAAAAATGAGAAGACGCTAAAGGATTTCTTTCTGGCCCGTCTGCTAATGCAAGAATTTTTCTTTTTGCATCGATGTATATTGCATCGCCTGATTTTTCGTGACCGCAGGATTTTTTTCCCGGCACAATAACAGCAGAGATCGCTTTATCGAGTTTGAAGGTCTTGGCTTTATCGTTATCTCCCATGAAATTATTTTCGCTGCCAGTTCGGTTTCCTGTTTTCGATCATTGCCTGCACGCCTTCTTTGAAATCATCGCTACGAAGTATGATGCTCTGGAGATTTGCCTCCATATCGAGCTGGGTCATGAGATCAACGCTCTCGCCTTTTTTCATGATCTTTTTCGTTGCGCCAACAGCAATAGGCGCACTGCCTGCAATTTCCAGCGCCATTTTCTCAGCCTCAATAAACAAGTCTTTGTCAGGATAGACGTAATTCACCAGACCCCATTCAAGCGCCTGCTTTGCAGTGTATGTGCGCCTGGTCATGAAGATCTCCATTGCTCTTGCTGTGCCGACGATTCGCGCCAGGCGCGATGTGCCGCCGAGATCGGCGATCGCCCCGAATTTCAGCTCGAACATGCCCCACATGCAGTCTTCGCTCATAAGACGGATATCGCACGCTAAGGCAAGCTCCAGCGCGAGACCGAGAGCGCGGTTGTGCATGGCGCAGATGATCGGGATCTCTATTGTCTCTAGCCGGTTCACGAACTGCTGATACTTTGCGATATCAGCACGTATCAGCGCGCCGCCAGCTCCTGCATCGGTATTGAACCGACCCACCAGGTCTGCCAGGGCATTGAAATCAACGCCTGCGGAAAAGACCTTTCCTTCTCCCTTCAAAACAATCACCCTGATGTCGCGGTCAAGGATGCAGTCTTCCACCATGTGCGCGATGGCCTCCAGCATGTCAAAGCTTATGGCATTGCGCTTTTCAGGCCTGTTGATGGTGAGAAAAAAGATGTTCCCTTTTTTCTCACCTTTGAGCACGTCTTCTCCCATTATTTTTCTCCTATGCAGTGATCATGCTACTGGCTTTTTTCAGGAAAGCTTCTGCCTCACTGTTCATTCGTTTCAGGAGTTCTTCGCATGTGGGTATGTCTTTGATGAGCCCGATTGCCTGGCCGACCATGAGAGGCGCATAGTCCACATTGCCTGTCTCCCATGCTTCTTTAATGCGCTGGCCATTGATAAGCGGGATGAGGCTTTCAATGCCGCCGCCTTTTTCCTCCAAAGCGATCACATCTTGTATGACCTTGCTTTTCAGCGCTCGGCCCTGCAGGCCGATGGATTTGCCGAACATCGTTGTTTCATATTCCTGCCTCTTTACCAGCTCCTGTTTGATGTTGTCATGGACCGGACATTCTTTTGTGGAAATGAATCTGCTTGCCATCATCACGCCCTGAGCGCCCAGGGTGAGTGCACCAGCCATGGTGCGTCCGTCAGCAATGCCGCCGACTGTCACAACCGGGATTTTTACCGATTCCACGATTCTGGATGTAAGCACCATTGTGCACACGTCGTCGCTCAAGGGATGACCGCCTTCTTCATATCCAGCGGCATAGATGCCGTCATAGCCGACCTTTTGCGCATGCAAAGCATGGCGCACAGAACCGACTTTCTGGAACAGTTTTACTCCTGCCTTTTTTAGGGTTTCTATAGAGTGCATACCTCCAACCGAATCAAGGGGAGCTCCTGATATCTCCAGGCCGTCTACTTTTTCTTCAGCGCATACCTTTATATACATCTGATAATGCTCTGACGTGATGCGGATGGATGGCAGCAGAGTGATGTTTACCATGAACGGATTTTTGGTGAGCTTTCTTGTCTCTTTAATCGCATTTCTGAAATCATCTTCTGTTTCATAGTTTGCTGCAGTAAGGTTGCCAAGTCCGCCCGCATTCGAGACTGCAGAGCACAGTGGCGGTTTGCACAGCCACATCATTGCCCCGCATATGATCGGGTACTTGACTCCAAACATCTCGGTGATTGCTGTCTTAATCATAGTTCTCTCCTTTGAATTTTATCGGTCTTTAAAGACAGGCTTGCGCTTTTCCAGAAATGCGGCAATGCCTTCTTGTTTGTCTTCGCTCTCTACCAGATCTCCGAGCAGCCTTCGCTCCATGGCGAGACCGTCTTTCATTGACATTAGAAGTCCGTCTTTTACTGCCTCAATAATTGCCCTGACTGCAACCTGGCCTTTTGATGCGATCTTAGCGGCAAGCTTCATTGCTTCATTCATAATCTCAGCCTGCGGTACAACCCTGTTTACGAGCCCGATCTTTTCTGCTTCTGTCATATCAATGAATTTTCCTGTGAGCATGATCTCTAAGGCCCGTGAAGGACCGAGCAACCTGGAAAGTCTCTGTGTTCCGCCAAAGCCAGGCAGAATTCCGAGAGAGATTTCAGGAAGCCCCATTGTTGCCTCTGTTCCAGCGATCCTAATGTGGCATGCGAGCGCAAGCTCGGTTCCTCCGCCGAGGCACAACCCGTTGATCGCAGCTATATAGGGTTTGCGCGAATTTTCTATCTTATTAAGAATGTTGTGGGCTTTTATGGTGATCTCTTTTGCCTGTTCAGCAGTATTTACTTCCTGCATCTTTTTTATATCAGCACCTGCAACAAAGGCATTGCCCTCTCCAATGATAACCACAACCCTTGCCGCCGCATCCTCTGCGATCTGGTTAACGCATTCCTCCAGTTCATCAAGCACCTGGTCGTCGATTGAATTGAACGGAGGGTTATTGATTTTTAAAAGCGCTACTCCTTTTTCATCAACAGTATAACTGCACTTCATTTCAGCCTCCTTAACTGCTTTTGACTGCAAATGGATTTGGCATGCCTTCAGGGAATTTTCTGATTTGCCATACTCCATGAAGCGTGGACACTGCCTTTTCCTGTGTATCTTTGATCTCAAGATCCAGAACAAAGTCTGCCTTTCCGTTTTTGTCTGCTTCATCCTGGATTCTTTTTATTTCTTCTTCGCTCATTATGAGTTCAAGCGTCACATCGGTTACTGCAGGGCGTTTGAATTTTATGCTCACTTCTTTGACGAGCGGAAAGAATTTAGACATGTCGAATGAGGCAATATGTATCATGCCACCCATGCATTCTCCAAAGCTGAACAGAGATCCTGCATATATGGTTCCGATATGTCCGGCATTTCCCTGGAAGGGCATGAATAGCTTAACATATCCAGGTCTCATCTCGACAACCTTGAGCCCTGTTCGCCTGAGCCCCTCGATGCTCGAAAGCGCAAAATCGATCGCTGCCCTGTATTTCTCTTCGATCATTTTTCCTCCGTAATTTCACATGACATAGAACTTATTTTGTCAGAGATTCAGATCAAAGTGAAGTGTTTTATGTCCATAATGCTGCCTTTGCGGTTTTCTTCGAACACAGCCTTGACCCTGGCACCGACCTTTACCTTTTCAGGATCAGCACTGTCGAGGAAGTGGGGAAGCGCAGTATCAGCCCCGTCCAGCTTTACAAAAACGTATCCGTATGGCACAGGCCGCTGTTTGCCTGTTTCAGGATCGACAAATCCGAACTCGATAATGGCGCATACCACGATCTCGCCTTCATCAGAGACCGGAACAAACTCATACATTGCAACAAAGCACCTGCCGCACACCTTTCTCGGCGGCACATACACCCTTCCGCACTTGGGACATTTTACGCCGAACAGTTTTTTGTTCTCTTTTAGCTCCAGAAGAAACTTTGATCCGTATTTTCCAACACTCCATCTGTATGGCTGAAACATATCTCCTGAGTCTATTGCGAGAAGTTCTTTATCCGCTTCTTTTTTATCCATTACTGCCTCCTATGCCGGTTTGTTCTTTCCCAAAAGCATGACATCAGCCCAGCTGCATCCGCCGAACCCTGTGGCAAATGCAAAGTTCACATCTTTCTGCACCTGACGCGTGCCTGCCTTGCGCATGATCTGGAGAGCTGCCTCGCCAACGCGTATAAGACCTGTTGCGCCGATGGGGTTCGAGGACATCACGCCGCCTGAAGGATTTACCGGCATTTCTCCGTCCATGTCAGTGATGCCGTCCCAGACCAATTTCGGTCCCTGGCCTGGCCCGCAAAAGCCGATGTCTTCCATCCACTTTAGACCTGCATAGGAATAGGGCAGATAAAGTTCGCATACATCGATCTGTTTAAGAGGCTCTTTTATGCCAGCCTTTTTAAAAACTTTTCGGGACGAGTCCCGAAGGGTCTCGTTTACATTCCAGTCAAGATCGCCGAGATATACGTAGTTGTGACGGTTTGCTGTTGCATGCACCCAGGCAGGGATCGGTGCCAGCTTTTCTGCAACATCTTCAGAAGCAAAGATTGCAGCAGCAGCTCCGTCTGTTCTCGGACACATATCGCTCATCCGTAAGGGGTAGGCCAGCACCTGGTTCTGCTCCGAGCCCACGAGCATATCGACGATCTGTTCTACTTTCATTCCCTTCATCCATTCCTGATGAAGATGCGCATACGGATTGTTGAGCGCATGCAGCCGTTCTCTTACTGCAACGCGAGCGCCGTCGCGCTCGGTGATTTTATAATTGTGCATGTACTTGCTTGCTTCAACTGCGAGTCCTGCAATTGCGCCGCCGAGATTCGGCCGCTCCCATACAGGATGAAATGCAGTGATAATAGCGCCTGTTGTATCAGACTCTGAATTTTTCTCCCATCCTATAGCAAGCACCCTGTCAAACAGGCCTGATGCAACATGATAGTATGCGCACATCGCTACTGTGGTGCCTGTGGTGCCGCCTGTTGTCACCTTTATGATAGGCTTCATCACAGCGCCTGAGCCTTCCACGCTCCACATATCAACATAGTTAATGCCTTCGAAATGATCCATGTTTCCTATGACAACTGCATCGATATCATTAATGGTGAGTCCGGCATCTTTAAGCGCAGTCTGCACTGCCTCGTTTATGAGTTCAACGCCGTTCACATCTTTTCTTGAGCTTCTTTGATATGTCTGACCAAAGCCAACAATTGCTACACGTTTTCCCATCGCATCCTCCTTATGATCCCAAAACGATTACGCCATGCGCTTGTCCGCACGGGCCGTTGATGCCGTGTGCAAGGGCTTTTTTAGCGCCTTTTATCTGCCGCTTTCCTGCTTCGCCGCGAATCTGGAGCGTGGCTTCGATGAGCCGTGCAAGCCCTGCAACCAGAACAGGATGTGCTGATATAACACCGCCTGAAGGATTCACCGGTAGATCTCCTGTGAGTTCTGTTGTTCCTGAACGTATGAGGTCGACTCCTTTTCCGTCTTTTGCTAAACCAATGCCTTCATACCAGAGCAGTTCCATGTATGAGTATGCGTCGTAGAGTTCAGCTACATCAAGTTCCTTCAGAGGATTTTTGATGCCTGCCGTAGAAAACGCCTTTTGCGCTGCATTTTTCAAAGCCCGCGTGTCTGTCAGATCGCGATAACCCAGGGTGTATGAAT
>JAGVNP010000171.1 GCA_020053185.1 Deltaproteobacteria bacterium
CAGTCGACCTGGCCGTACAACTCTTGTGTATACCCGTATGCTGCAAGATGTGCCGGGAGCTTTATCTCTTCTGCCAAGGTATCGAGATCCTTACCGAGGTTTGCGCCTCTCACTGTCTCGTCTCTCACCCACTGGATAGCATCCCGGTAATTGGTAAGTATCCCGGCAATTTCTTTTTTGCCGTGGATCGGCTTTGTGTGCATGGGAACCAGGTGCTCTGCATCTTTTCTGCGCATATCATCAATGCTTTCAATCCATTTATCAACAGGCCGTGCGCTTGTGCCGCGTATGGTATAGAGATTCGGGAATGTCCAGTAAAAGTCATCCCCTGCTATCAAAGTCTTGTCTTCAGGCACCCATACAATGAGGTGGTCTGGCGTTTCTCCAAGTGCCTCGATAAGCTCGATTTCAAGACCGCCGATATTCAGGATTTTTGTGCCTGAAAATGTATTTGTAGGAAGTAATACTCCGCTTTCCATGGAAGCCTGTATATCAGTGCGTTTGCCAAGGGAAGAGCAGGGCAAGTCATTTAGAGATGCATGATCACCGAACTGGCGCCTGCCCCTGATAGTTTCAATCGGAACGAACATGGCGTACTGCTTGAAAAAGTTATCTATGAATGCATCGGTTGCCCATATCTGGGTGCCAGTCTCCTTGAATACAGAAGCACCACCAATATGATCGATGTGGCTGTGCGTATAGATAATGGTTTTTACAGGACCTTGGGGTGCTTGTGATAGAAGGGCATTTTTTATTTCGTTTGCCCGTGCCGGACTCATTGCAGTGTCAATAATTACGTTCTCGCCGCTAGGGGTGTGGATAAGAACAACATTTGCCAGATCATAGCCGATTGCAAGCCACACATGTTCGGAGATCTTTTCTATTCTTGGCTCGCCTATATTTTCACTGCACTGTGTTTGCAGGATCTCCGGGATGTTTTCAGCCTGTTTTTTCTCAAGGGTTTCTTTTTTTGAACAGGCTCCCAGCATAAATGCAAGAACTATGAATATAAAGACATATTTTGAACAGACAGAATATTTCAAGATGCCACCTCCATTATTTAAATTTTTTATTAAAAGTCAAAATTTATTACTAAGTCATTCCCATGCAAATGGGAATCCAGTGTTCTCCGATTGTATCCGTTCCTGGATTCCCGCCTTCGCGGGAATGACAAAAATAAAACAGAAGTAACAATTTTTACGTAGTCGTTATTTTAAAAATAATTAAACTGCAAAACAAATAAAAAGGGGCAAGCATTTGCTTGCCCCTTTTTATTAAGGCTTAGAACTTAAACGGATGCGCTGCGTTTCCATATGCCCATTTGAAGTCGAGCTGGAACTGCACAGTCCATGCATCCTTGGGTATAAACTGCTCTGAATCTACGTTCGGTCCCTGGATATCTCCTACAGAAGCCGAGATTGCGCTCATGTATGGGTCGTTAGCATCAATCCACATGCACGCATAAGGTTTTGGTGTGAGCACGTCTTTGTAAAAATCTCCAGGTTTAAAGACTGCGCCGAGCAAAGATGCATCGCATCCATTAAACAGCTTATAGGTTATTCTTCCGGTAAATTCTTTACCCAGATCATCGGATATCTCCTGATGATACTGTATGCTATCCCTTTGAAATGCAATCGGCACCATTAATGAGGTGGTGTCGTCAGCTGTTGAGGCGGTGTCTTGATCGTTGACATAAGTGTACATGTTGTTAAACGCATACTGTACAGAGAAGAAATCCCAGTAACTCTCTTCATAGAATTTCACATTGGTACGCCACAGTTTACATGCCTGGCCGAATATCTCGATTTTCTCTGTAGGATGCAGTGTAAGGCCTGCTTTTGCAAAAGTAAGGTTTGTCAGGCTGAGGCGCTTAAAATAGTATGCTTCCTGGTTATGATACAGCACTGTAGCAAGGGGCTGGATAAGAGGCCAGTATCTATCTTCAATTTCACGCACAAGCAGGGTTTTCATAACCCTTGGCTGTTCATAGTCTTTTGGCTCGAAATCATATCCCCAATAAGGAGCTACCTGATACCATTCATCTGAGCCGCCGCATCGTCCATAACCAAGCTCTGGCTCTACAAGACCTAAGTTATAGCTGGCAACAATGCTCCCATAAAATTTCTGTCTTCTGTCAGCTCCCATAACTATTTTGTGTACCGGGGTCTGAGGTAAAGTCAGTGTTTCTCCATACTTCACAGATGCAAGAGATCCAAGGAGGCTGGCATTATCATTAAGCAGATTCAAATACTCTGCAAGGGGCATATTGGCAAGGTCTGCAACCATGCCGCCAACAATACCTGCCCTGGCATCTACCTTTAATCCGCCTTTATCTATCTTAAGAACCCCATTATTGAATCTTGTAAAGGTATCCAGGTTTTCGAATGCATGATTACCTGCCCAGCCGAACTGGTCATCAAGCACAAGGGTGATGCCTTTGTCCTTGTTCTGGTAGGCAGCCAGTATCATGGACTCATTGGTGTCATCCCTATCTTTGTAATCTGTTTCCTTGCCAAAATAAACTAGCTTCCGCTCATTTGCCTTGTTCAATGCAAATGCAAATGTCCAGTTTGGAAGCGGAGGCACTGCGATTGCCCACACAAGTCCTTCATTCCATTCAAAGAACCTCCCAAGCAGGAATGCGCCGGCATTCAGGTTAATGAACTGCACATAGCATTCCTTTACCTGAAGTTTTTCCCGGTCTTCCCTTGCAACATCGGTATCACCTTCTTCCACAGAAGTTCCTCTCACTGTATATAACCTGTTGTGGTTGTCGGATGAGAATACGTACGGCCCTACATCAAGACGCATATTGAATGTTAGGTAGGGCATGTCTCCGGACTCTTCATCGCCCTCGACAAAGACAAGTTGTGGCTTGAGTGCCAGTTGATGCTGGAAAAACCGTTCCCTCTCAAGAGTCTGTCCGTCAGCATTGCCATTATAGGCATTTATGTCACGATCCTTAAAGCCCTTGACATAATACTGATAATCACCCTGGAGATAGAATTTTACCCCTTCCCACTCTGCAGGCTCATCGACTGCGAGTGCAATGCCAGGGCAAAGCGCAAGGATCATGAATAACAAGAAGATTCCATAAACCTTTTTCATTAGAAAACCTCCTTAGTTTATTGATCGTTCATATCAAAAAGCTCTTTTAAAAATACTTTCTAAGCGAAGAGCCTTTCTACCACTATAAAAGATTTATATAAGTGATAAAAAAGAGCAAGTCAATCCGGATTTTTCTTTACAATATCTTGCTAAACAACGATTCTTTGTTTACAATGAGAAGTCTGGAGATATCTTATCCTGCTTGATGTGGAAGGGGTCTTTCTATGGAGAATA
>JAGVNP010000012.1 GCA_020053185.1 Deltaproteobacteria bacterium
ATTACCAGCCTGTCTATTCCAATACCCTCACCTGCAGCAGGAGGCATACCGTATTCTAATGCCCTTATGAAATCTTCATCTATCTCAGACGGGGCATCTTTCTGTTTCATCTGTTCAACAAACCGGGCCTTTTGATCATACGGATCATTCAGCTCGCTGAATGCATTCGCCATTTCTTTGCCCGCGATATAAAGCTCAAAACGATCGGCAATAGAAGGATCTTTATCGTTTCTCCTGGAGAGTGGCGATATATCTATGGGATATGACGTAATGAATACCGGGCCTGAAAGCTTCGGCTCTGTTGTCTCATCAAATATTGACGCCAAGGCTTCGCCATGACTTTCGCTGCCTAACATATCCAGCCCAAGGCTCTTGCAAAACGCAATCGACTTATCTCTATTAGACAATACTTCTTCAGAAACACCGCCTATTTCTTTAATCGCCTCAACAAAGGTATATCTTTTCCACGGAGGAGTCAGGTCTATTTCGGCTTCCTGGTACATGATTCGTTCTTTCCCAAGAACCTCCCGCGCAAGAGCAGATATCATGTCCTCGGTAAATTTCATAAGATCATTAAAATCTGCATATGCCATGTAGAATTCCATCATGGTGAATTCAGGATTATGTCTTGTGGAAATGCCTTCATTCCTGAAATTTCTGTTTAATTCATAAACCCGCTCAAAGCCGCCCACAAGGAGTTTTTTTAGGTAAAGCTCCGGAGCGATCCTAAGGTAAAGTCCCATATCAAGTGCATTGTGATGGGTGACAAAAGGCTTTGCCGTAGCCCCTCCAGGAATCGGATGCATCATGGGGGTCTCTACCTCTAAAAAACCTCTTTCATCCATATACGAACGTAGAGATTTTATAATCTTATTCCGGGTAAGAAACACCTCTTTTACCTTCGGAGATACGATCAGATCAACGTATCTTTGGCGATACCTTGTCTCAATATCTTTTAGTCCATGCCATTTTTCAGGAAGCGGCCTGAATGATTTTGTGAGCAGTATGAAATCATCAGCATACAGCGTGATCTCGCCTGTTCTGGTCTTTATGGGTTTTCCCCATAGACCGATCACATCACCTATATCCAGCTTATTGAACAGATCATAGCGGTCACCAAGCTTTGACCGCTCGAAAAACGCCTGCAGCTTCCCGGTAGAATCCTGAAAATGGATAAACGCGGCCTTACCGAATCCCCTGATTGCCATAATACGGCCAGCCATATAATGGATAGTCGTTATGTCTTTGAGAACATCGTTTTCCTTGTCTCCATAAAGCGACACAAATTGCGAGACATCAATGTCTTTTCTATAGCCATTGGGAAAATGTGCGACATCGAAATCTTTTTTTAATGTCTCAAACTTGTCTATGCGCTGCTTTATGAGAATATTTGTATCATCCAAAGCTCTGATTCCTCCGATCTTAAGCAAATTGATGGTCAGTTATAGAAGATTTCATAGTCAGAGTCAACAAAAGTAGCGTGCCTGCTAAATAACAAGGGGTTTAAGGATTAACTGTCTGGAATATATGGATTTTTTATATCACAATGTCGGTCTTTTATCTGCCGTTGCGCAGCATTATTGATTTTTGTTGTACCCTGTATCAATATCGCACATGGCCATCATCTCATTCAATGTATCTTCGAGCTTTTTCCTTAGCTGCTCCAAGCCCTGTTCATTTATATCTTTTGGAATTGGCCATGGCTCGCTATACATAACAGTCACTTTGCTGAAAGGCATGGGAATTATTGTTCTGTCCCATGTCTTTTTGAGTGTAATTGCCGGATAAGCAGAGACCATCATTGGCAAAATTGGTGTGCCGGTTTCTTTAGCCAAGGCAAGCATTCCTTTCTTGGCAACATTTCGCGGACCCCTTGGTCCGTCCATTGGTGTTGCTGACTTCCATACACCAGGTTTTGAAAAATACTCTATCATGGCCTTCAGCGCTTCAGCACCACCCTTGCCTGAAGATCCACGCACAGGCATGGCGCCAAGCCTGCTAGCATACCCGGCAGCCAATTCCCCGTCTTTAGAGCGACTTACCATGATCAATGGATGGATTTTGCGGAAAAACCATAACATAAAAAGTGCTCCTCTATGCCACGTAGCGCCAACACCGCATATATCAGATTCGATATATCGTTCATGAAGATCTTTGCGAATAATCTTTACCCGGCAGGTAGAAAACCAGATTTTCAGCAACAGGGTCCCTATGTTTATAATGAGCCAACTCTTGATTTTATCCTGTCTTAAACCCACAAAAACATCTCCCGAGTTTCATTGCAGCTAAAATCAGAGTTGTAATCGGAATATTTTTATAGAATCTTTAAAAAATACTGTAACAATGGCCTGCACTCTTGAATAAGTGCAGTATATTTATTTCCGTAAAAATGGCCTGGCCATATCCTGGTATCATCAGGCAGATCCATGATCTTCTCAAGACTTTTCTTCATCTGCACATTGCTGCCGCCCGGTATATCTGTCCTGCCAATACCTTCAGCAAAAACCGTATCCCCGGAAATGAGATTCCCTGGCCAGTAAAGACAGATTGATCCGGGTGAATGACCAGGCGTATGCATTACAGTAATAATGGTCTGGCCCAGACAAATCTTTTCACCTTCAGAAAGTGTAAACTGTATGGGTGCTGGCATCTTTTTTGTGAGAACAGTGCCAAGTCCTGCATTAAAGACCCGCAGCATAAGATTTTTTTCCGTTTCATGTGCCAATATGGGCGCCTTGCCTTTGAAAAAGACATTGCCAAGAGTATGATCAGGATGGATATGGGTATTAATAACCGCCTTTATTGAAAAATCTGGATCTATAAATTTTCCGATTTCTCTAGGAGGGTCAACGACGATGCATTCATTGCTATGCACATCTTTTATAATATAACCGAGAAGCATAAATTGACTGGTTGGAATTTGCCTTACATCAAGCATATCTTAATTGGATTTTTTTATAAACTGATTTAAAAATTCTAGGATTGCTTTATTAACATGGTCTGGCTTTTCTATAAGAGATAGATGTCCTGCATCTTTAATATCCACTCTTTTGGCTCCTTTGATATTCTCGGCAAGATAAGATCCGTATTTTGGAGGGGTAAGCATATCATCACTCGCCGTGAGTACAAGTACCGGGA
>JAGVNP010000294.1 GCA_020053185.1 Deltaproteobacteria bacterium
ATCTCTCCTCGCAATGACATGATTGAAATTTAGTTTAGTATTTCATGTAGTGGAATGGCTCGATGGTAGCGAGGGCTTCGGCTGAGATGGTTTTGAATGTATGCTCTTTGAGGATCTGCTGGGTTTTTTCCATATCATTAGTCTCAACCACAAACACCGCAGTCTTGTTCGCCTCGATCACAAAACCATAAGCATTATCGATATTGATATCTTCTGCTGCCAGAAGTTGTACAAGCTTATTCATGCCGCCTGGCTGATCATTAATGACTACTGCAATGATCTCTTTTAGCTGCGCCAGTATCCCTGCCTTTGCAAGCGTTTTTTGCGCCAGCTTGGGATCATCAACAAGGATATGGAAAAGGCCTTTTTCGCCAAAAGAGGTGATGGTGATTGCACGGATATTGATCTTTTCCTTTGCAAGAACATCTGAAACCTGAGCAAGTCTTCCTGGTTTGTTCTCTGTCGGTACGGTAAGCTGATATGCAATCATGTTTTCCTCCTTATATTAGGCATAAATGGAAAGTTATTCTTCGTGAGATCGTACAAACTGCCGCGAGCGTTTTTTTCTGGTCTCGCGATGTTTGGATTCCAGTCTTCGCTCTACTCCAGAGATTGTCGGCCGTGTCTTTACGCGGTGTTTTGGCGGCTCGGCTGCACTTGTGATCATCTCAGTTAAACGATCGATCGCATCTTTCCGGTTTTTCTCCTGCGTGCGGAAGCGTCTTGCATCAATGATAAGTATGCCGTGTCTTGTTACACGCCTTCCAGCAAGGCTGATGAGACGTCTTTTTATATCTTCGTGAATGCAAGGAGACCCTTTTACATTAAAGCGGAGCTGAACAGCAGAGGCAACCTTGTTGACATTCTGTCCTCCTGGCCCTGATGCACGGATAAAATCGAACTTGATCTCATCTTCATGAATAGCAATAGCGGGGGTAATCTGAATCATAGTATCCCCAAACCTCCTAGATCTTCTCCAGGTATTTCTTTCTATTGTCCATGAAATCCTTATACACCTGATAATATTCTGTGTCTTCATAGTTTATTTGCTTTATCGGAATATGGTCAAAGCTGTAGATCGTAGCGCCAGGACATGCAAGAAGGATCGGCGAGTGGGTTGCAATGATAAACTGCGCATGGCCGTCTTTGGTCATGGATGAGAGGATTTTAAGAAGCTCAAGCTGACTTTTTGGTGACAAAGCGGTTTCCGGCTCATCCATAAGATAGATGCCTTTGATTGTGTAGCGTGATTTAAAAAAGGTCATTAGCGACTGGCCATGGGATTTTGTCATCAATGATTCACCGCCAAAATAAGCGAGTACCCCCGGGTCAGCAGATGCCCATTCATCAAGGATCTGTGAAAAGTTCTTAAATATCTGCGAATCGAAGTATGAGCCTGGCACTGATCCATCTGCCCATTCGATATCGAGTGCAGTGTAGAGTTTTTCTTCATATGGATTGTGTTCATAGCGCATTCGCCGCTCTCCGGTGCCCCAGATATAGATCCCGCATTTGTATGCCATTGCCTTGAGAAGGGTGGATTTTCCTGTTCCGTTTTCACCCACGAAAAAGGTTACAGGGGTTTTGAATGAAAGTTGTTTTGTTCTGGCAATAGTCTCAAGATTGAAAGGATAATGTTCTGTTGTTGGGTATCTATCCGGGCAGATATCAGCGCTTTTCAGGTGCATTTCTTCTCCTTATGGCTGAGGATAGCACAAGATGGATAGGCTTTCAAAAGCTAAGGAAACTGACCCTCTTGACGTTATCCTGTTAGCGGGCTAAACCTTCCCTCATGTTCGACATCTTTTTTAACACACTCACCACCAACTGCCATGTAAAGAAGGGTGATGCTATACTGGTGTGCTGCTCTGGCGGTATAGATTCCATTGTGCTTCTGCATCTAATGCAACGTGCATCTGAAATTCTCAAACTCCGGCTTGGCGTGATCCATGTAGATCACGGGATTCGGGGAGATCAATCAAAGAAAGATGCCATGTTTGTGCAAGAGGGGTGTCAAGAGATGGATGTTGAGTTTTTCTTAAAAGAGCTCCATTTGCGGCATGATAATCCGAACCTGGAAGAGGTTGCGCGGCTGAGGCGTTATGAGGAGATCGGCAAATGCATGCATGAACACTCTTTTGATTATGCAGCAACCGGACATAATCTGGATGACCAGGCAGAAACAACTCTTTACAGGCTTATCCGCGGTAGCGGTTTGAGAGGGCTTTCAGGAATTCAGTATGAACGAAAAGACAGGATTATACGGCCTCTTCTTGATATATCGAGAGCGCAGATTGAAAAATATGCAAAAAATAATCATATCGGGTTTGTAGAGGATCTCACCAACCGGGATATTCAGATCCCGAGAAATCTTATCCGTCATGAGATCATTCCGCGTATGAGGGAAATCAACCCTTCTGTAATAGAATCCATTGCACGTTTCACCAGGATTGCTGCAAAAGAAAGCGCTGCGCTTGATACCATTGCTTCAGACTTAAGCGCTGATGCTATCAAGCTGGATTGGAACATAATAAAAGTTTTTGATAAGACTAAGCTTAAAACAGCGGAACAGGCCATCGTAGGCAGGCTTATCATTAAAGAGATCTCCGAGATGCTCGATGAACCGCGCGGAATAGATGCATCCCAGATAGACCTTGCAATGGAAGTGATCTATGGGAAAATGCGATCCCATGATATAAAGCGACGCTTGCGGATTATCACATGCAGAAACGATATCGTTATTCACTCCATCAGCAAAGAGCCTTTTTTCAATGTGGAGATACAAACCCCTGGTATCTATCATGTTCCAGGCATCGATCAGCCTTTAAAGATCAAATATAACAATTCCTTTCTTGATTCTGTGCGAATCCGGTCATGGATTTCCGGGGATATGATTAATGGGAAGAGGGTGGTCAAGATTCTCTCAGATAAAGGCATCATTATGCCGCTACGTGCATTCTGGCCTGTGGTGCTTGATAAGAATCAGATCATCGGGATTGCAGGCATATACCTAAAAAACAGCTATGATCTCATCATCGAGTTCCCATATGCAAAATGATATTTTGGATCTTGCTTCAGGTGCTTCCATAGGCTCGTCACCTCCTTCTTTACAGGCAATGATCATTGCCCGGATATTCACGCAAAAAAAGAGTCCAGTGCTGTGGATAGTAGAAGATGTAAACAGAATGGATCAGGCAATTGATGACCTTGCCATCTTTCTCGACAAAAAAGATATTGAGAGTTTTGTCCATTATGACGTGCGTCCATATGAGGATGACAGCCCGTCAAAAGAAATTTTATCCCAGAGAATCTCTATCCTGTACCGGCTTTTGAAAAAAGAGCCAGTGATTGTTGTTGCGCCATTGGATGCTGTTGCATTCCCTACAATAGGAAAGCAGGATTTCATTGACTCCATATTTGAGCTAAAGCTCAATACTGAACTTGATCGAAAAAATATTGTGGATAGGCTCATCTCAATGGGATATTCACGGCAGCCACTTATTGATGACGTGGGACAGTTCAGCATCAGGGGTTTTGTGATTGATATTTTTTCTCCCAACATGCAAACCCCTGCTCGCATTGATTTGTTCGGGGATACCATAGAGCGGATAAGGGAATTTGATATTTCAACACAGCGGTCAAAACACGACCTGAATTGTGTGACAATCTTACCTTGCAGCGAGGTGCTGCTGGACAATGATCATATCAAACAGGCTAGGCCAAGACTCAGAACGCTTAAAGACGAGAATACCAAATACTTGATCCACGATATCGAGCAGAAGATACATGTGCCTGGGCTTGAAACTTACCTCTCATTCTTTTATGAAAGACCATCACCTGTATTCGAATATCTTTCTGGTGACTTTATTTTTATATCTCCGGATCAGGAGGAGGTTAGCTCTCTTTGGGATAAAGTGTGCCAGGAATATTCTCATGCTTATCAGAAGGCTGGCAACAGGCCGCTTCCCGCATTTGACGAGACTTTAATATCAAGTGCCGAGATACTCAAAGCTCAGGAGCGGTCATCATGCTGGTTGTCTACTTCTTTGGGCGGCAAAGAGCTTCCGTGCACTTTCCAGGGGATCAGCCTTACTGCGCATGGTGGATATGAAGAAAAGGCACAGGAAATCGTTTCAACTATTCGCACCATCACTTCAGATGGCATTGATGCATATATGGTTGTTGATACCGATATCCAGGCCGAAAGGCTCTCGTTTGTGCTAAGCGAGAGAGGTTTTAACTCAAAGATAGTCGTGGGGGACATATTCAGCTCCCGTTATTTTCTAACAGCAGAAAAATCGAGCGGCAATTTATATATAGTCATAGGACAAATCTCTTCCGGGTTTGTTTTTCCAGACATGGGCATTGCCATTATTCCGGCAAGTCATATCATTGGCGGTCCAAGCAAGAAAATCGCCAGACCAAAGGGCATGCCTATCTCAGATCCATTCTCGCAATTAAATCTTGGAGATGCTGTAGTACACAGGGATCACGGCATAGGCATATTCAAGGGCATTAATAGATTAGATGTGCAAGGAAGTAAGGAAGATTTCATCCTTCTGGAATATTTGGGAGGAGACAAGCTTTATATCCCTGTATACCGATTGAACATTCTCCAGCGCTACATAGGCGATCAGGAATCAGTAACAATAGACAAGCTCGGAAGCAGTAAATGGTCACAGACAAAGAAAAAGGCAAAAGAGTCTGTAGAAAAACTTGCCAATGAACTTCTCGTTATTTATGCAAAAAGGGAGAGTGCAGTAGGGGTTTCGTTAAAAGTGGATACCCATATGCTTGATGAATTTGAGTCCTCATTTGCATATGATGAGACAGAAGATCAACTGCGCGCAATCGAAGATGTGATCGCTGACATGCGGCAGAAAAGACCTATGGACAGGCTGATCTGCGGTGATGTGGGATATGGCAAGACCGAGGTTGCGCTTAGAGCCTCATTTACTGCTGCTATGAACGGAAAGCAGGTTGCTGTTCTTGTTCCTACAACGCTCCTTGCATCCCAGCATTTTTCAACTTTCAAAAAGCGTTTTGAGCCGTGGCCATTGCGGATTGAGGCTATTACGAGCTTTTCCTCTTCAGTAAAGAACAACCAGACAATTGAAGAGCTTGGAAAAGGAACAGTAGACATCATTATTGGCACGCATGCTTTACTTGCAGAAAAAGTAAAATTCAAGGATCTGGGGCTTCTTGTTGTGGATGAAGAGCACAGGTTTGGTGTAGCGCATAAGGAAAAGATAAAGGCCATGCGTGCAAATGTGGATGTAATGACTCTTTCAGCCACTCCTATTCCACGCACGCTCAATATGGCTATTACTGGAATCCGTGATCTTTCTATTATCGAAACTCCGCCTTTAAACAGAAAATCCATCGAGACCCTGATCATGCGATTTGACG
>JAGVNP010000239.1 GCA_020053185.1 Deltaproteobacteria bacterium
CCGTGTTGTCATTGCGAACGAAGTGAAGCAATCTCATAAGTTGTTGGCATTCCATGAGATCGCCATCCTTCACTTTCGTTCAGGACAGGCTAAAGCTTGCGCTCCTCGCGATGACAAAAACAATTATGCAAAGGTCTGAAAAGATATAAAGGGGGGAATATGGGAGAGCATGTATTAGAATTTCCAAAAGATTTTTTCTGGGGAACTGCCACCTCATCGCATCAGGTAGAGGGTGGCAATACCAATAACTGGTCGCAGTGGGAAAACATTCCTGGAAAAATACGTAATAATGATAAGAGCGGAAATGCATGCGGATGGTGGGAGTCCATGGAGGTAGACTTAAGCCTTATGAAGCAGATGAATCACAACACCCATCGCATGTCTATTGAGTGGAGCAGGATCGAGCCGGAAGAGGGAAAATTCAATGAAGCCGCAATTCAGCGATACAAAGAAATGATCCGCTCCTTAAAAGATGTCGGCATTGAGCCAATGGTGACTCTCCATCATTTTACAAATCCCATATGGCTCGAGAATAAAGGAGCATGGACAAACGAGGCCTCTATCCAATATTTTAAAAGATATGTGACTTATGTAGTTGAGCACCTTGGAGACGACGTGCGTCTGTGGTGCACGATTAATGAGCCAGAGGTCTATGCAGTCGAAGGCCACATGCTGTGTTACTATCCTCCTGGAAAGTTCAGTCTTGCCTTGTATTTCAGCACAACCATCAATTTGCTAAGCGCACATCTGGCAGCATATGAGGTCATCAAAGCCAAGAATTATGCAGCGCAGGTAGGAATCGTAAAGAATTATCAGCTGTTCGACCCGCTTGATGAGAATTCTTTTTTTGATAAACTTTTGGCGAAATTTCTCGACCGGTATTTCAATCGAATTGTCATCGACCCGTTTGTATTTGGCAAGTTCACATTTCCGCTGCCATACAGAAAAGAAGAAATAGCGCGGCTAAAAGGAAAGACTGATTTCTTTGGGCTCAATTACTACACACGATGGAGGGTCAAGGCAACGCTCGGCTCTCCAGCGACCATGCTCGCAAATATATTTAATATCACGCCAGGCGCACAGGTAAGCGATATTACAAAAGACGGCAATCCGTATGGAGAGATCTATCCTGAAGGCATATACCGTGCGATCAAGATTGTTTCTGCAATAAACAAGCCCATCTATATCACAGAGACAGGGCTTCCTGATGCTGATGATTCGCGCAGGCCGAGATTTCTTCTTACCCATTTGCGCCAGGTGCACAAAGCAATTAAAGAAGGGTTTGATGTCCGTGGCATTTATCACTGGTCATTAACTGACAATTTTGAATGGGCAGATGGATGGGCGCTTCGTTTCGGCCTGGTTGCATTTGATCAGAATACAGGCGAGAGAAAGATGCGAGCTAGCGGCAAGCTCTTTTGTGAGATTGTAAAGGCCGGTGCGATCACGCAAGATATGGTGAAGCAATATGCGCCTGATATGCTTTCATCTTATTTTGAATAGCTGTGGATATAGATACAATACTTGCAGGTTTTACCAGGGTCTTTGACAGCAAACCAGCCCTGGTTGCCAGCTGCCCGGCACGTATCAATCTGATCGGCGAGCACATCGACTATAACCAGGGTCATGTCCTGCCAATGGCTATCAATTATCGGATATGGCTTGGCTTGAGAGAAAATAAAGAAAATACCCATTGCTTGTTCTCGGATCTTGATAAAAAGCTGATCGAGATACATGTCAGGGGAGATGCACAGCAGCGGCACTGGACCAATTTTGTCTTTGGTGCATTAGAGGTCTTGGGCTTGAAGGACAAAATACATGGCCTTGATTTTTTCTATGCAAGCAATATCCCGATTGGCGCCGGCGTTTCAAGCTCTGCAGCGATCTCTATTGTCACGCTGGAGGCTCTCAACGCGCTGTTTAATCTCGGGCATTCCAAGAAAGAATTGTCGCTTTTAGGACAGCGTATTGAGCATGAAAAAATAGGGGTCAAATGCGGGATCATGGATCAGTTTGCAGTATGCTTATCAAAAAAAGATATGGCCTTGCTCCTCGATACCCTGGATAACTCATATAAATACATTCCTTTTGATCTGCCCGGCACATGTCTCGGCATCATTGATTCCGATGTTTCACGTAGCTTGAATAACAGCGCATACAATGAGCGGCGCATGGAATGTGAGCGTATAAGCAATCTCATCTGTGAAAAAGGCATTGCAAAAAAAGATTTAGCCCTCACAAAGCTTTCTGATAGTCAGTACGAAAAAGCAACGGCTGTCCTGGATGAAAATCTAAGAAAACGATTGCGCCATATTCATTCTGAAGAAAAGCGGGTCTTGGATTTTTGCAATGCGCTTAGAAACAAAGAGATTGATAGGGTAGGGACATTGCTCAATAACACACATAAAAGCCTTTCTCATGATTATGAGGTGAGCATACCGGAGTTGGATTATCTTGTTGATAAAGCAAATGACAATTCAGATGTGTTCGGTGCAAGACTGATTGGAGCAGGTTTCGGTGGATGCGTTCTTGTGTTGTGCAAAGAAGGTAAGTGGAAAGAGGTTACAGGTCCTCTCTTGGAAGAATATTCGAAGAAATTTCATCG
>JAGVNP010000081.1 GCA_020053185.1 Deltaproteobacteria bacterium
ATATGGCTCTACGGAAAAGAAACCATCTTCCCCAGCCTTCGGGATCTTATTGTAATTCTCGCCTGCTCGCGCCTGGTTCTCAAAAAAGGGCCAAGGCAGATTTATCAGATCGTAGGTATAGGCCTTGCAGAAATTCTATTTGCCACCATTCTTACCATAAGCCCTTTATTTCTCGTAGAACTCTCTCTGATGGTTTTCATTATTCCTGCTACACTCTATTCTCTGGACAGCTTAAATTATGATATCAATAATTATCAGCGTACAAAAATCATCCATTGGATTTTTATAGGGATAAGTATAGTCGCAACTTCCGGTGTCCTCTTTTATATAATCCCCAGGCCATATGAGTCTCTTCTCGATCTGCATATCTCCCGTCAGAAAAAGACCGGGTTTTCAGAGGAGATTAATCTGGAAGGATCATATTCTATTGCTGAAGACACTTCAACTGTCATGCGAATGGTGTGGGAAAAAGGAAATCCTCCAAAATCATTCTATCTCTCTGGCGCAAGATTGACCAGAATCACACCTCAGGGATTTACAAAAGAATCTATTTCTTCCCGTGATTTTATCCAGGGGTTCAGGCAGAAAGACAAGCTCAGCATCTATCCCGGTGACATTGGCGCTAAAAATGTATTTTTCCCTTTCCGTCTCATTGATATATCACCAGACTATATCAAGACAGAAGGCTTAAACTACTACTGGAAAGAGATCGTGCCTCCTGTATATGAAATCTGGATAACCAGATCTATTGAAAAGAGCCCTCCAAAAAATATTATCTTGCCGGAAGAACTTAAAGATCTTGGCTCCTTTGGAAAAACAATTGCCGGCAGCGGCAGTAATGAGCAAAAAGCAAAGAGAATATCAGATTACCTGAAGTCTACCTGCGCTTATACAACAGAAACCGTCAATGTCCCTGAAAACAAATCGCCAATCCCCTGGTTTGTCTTTGAGCGAAAAAAAGGGAGCTGCGAGCACTTTGCATCAGCTTTGGGAGTGATGCTGTGTGGTGCTGGCGTGCCTGCACGCATCGTGACAGGATTTTATGTTCACGAATACAACCCGAATGGCAAGTATTACATAGCCAGAGCCAGAGATGCTCATGCATGGGTAGAATACTGGAACGATACACCAGTTAAGGGGTGGTATTCTATTGACCCCACACCCAATGTTTCGGACATGTATATATCAAGACAAAATATATTCGATGCATTCCGCTTCAAATGGATCAGATGGGTAATCCATTATTCACTCCAGGATCAAATCGCATTTGCAGGACAGGTAAAAATGACTGCACCCAATCTGATAAAAGACACTGCGAAATTTATACCCCTGGCCGGATTCTGTCTTATCGCTGTTTATGGAGTCTATCTTCTTATCCTGAGAAGAAAAACTCCTGTCTATTATCAGGTATTAAAAACATTTGTAAAAAAAGGAATCCATCTGGATAAAAAGCAGACACACGAGCAGCATCTTGTGAATATCGAAAGATTATGGCCATCGATGGCCCTATATTTCAGAGACTATCTGCAGGATTATCTCTCCTGGCGTTTCGGCAAATGCGATATCGACATAAATTTAAAGACAAAGAATTTTATTGAACTTATAAAAACAACAAAGCGATCCTGATTTTCTAATGTCAGGGCAAGATCACTATCTCGACCCTTCTGTTCATTGCTCTATTTTCCTTGGAGTTATTTTCTATAAGAGGTTTTGTGTCTCCATATGAGATGGCATACATCGTTTCCTTCTGGATACCCATTGCATCAAAGACCTCTAGCACTGCAAGTGCCCTTGCCATACCAAGATGCCAATTGCTTGGATATACCTTTACGATATCATCCGGAATTGGAGTATTGTCAGTATGCCCGGCAACTTGAACAGAGCTGGGATCTATCACCTTGAGCCCTTGGACTATCCTTTTTACCAGTTTTTTTCCCTTTGGGTTAAGCCACGCACTTTTTTCTGTAGGAAACAGCGCTGTCTGGGATATGAGTATCCTGATGTCATCGCTTTCTTTTATGATCAGCAGACTCCCTTCAAGTCTTTCTTTGTCAAGAAATGAAAGCATGTAGTCATAATTCTTCTGCAGCTTTTTATCTGCCTGCTTTTTCTGTTCATCAACACCCTTCAGGTTGGCAATTTGCGCAAGCAATGCGTTATTCTCACCGAGATATTTTATGTTCTCGTCCTGGCAGCTCCCAAGCTTTTCCAGAAGAGATTGTTTTTCCTGTTTAAGCTCGCTTATCTTTCCTTCCATATTCACACTTTCCTGCTTAAGGCTGAGAGCTTCTTGCTGGCAAAGAGCAAGCTGATCAGATGCTCCCTTGGACGTGCCCTGATTTACAATGTTGTCTTTATCTGTGTGTGCACATGCACAAACAAAAAAAACAGAAATAACAATCATAGAATACCGCAAGGAGTGCCTCATCTTAATAGTCCTCTTTTCATATTGGTTTGTATAGATTATATAGAGCATAAACTTACAGTCAACATAAATAAAATCCATTTCACGGAGGGAGCTTAATGAAATTGCCACTTAAACAAATTGGAAAATTGAATTACATGATCTACAACCTACCTGGAATTGGCGAAAAGCTTCTGCGCGGTCAAAGCCGGGCGGCCGCCTATGCCGCCTTCTACGCACCTTTCTTAGGCGGGAAGAAATGCGGTTCGGTAAAAGAGCTCATTGCAGGCTGGAAGTCTTTTCTTAACAAATCAGGTATTGAGCTAGTCGTGACCGCCGAAGATAAAAAATCTTTTATCTTTGAAGTAGGAGCATGCCCTTACGGATATGTGAAAAAAGAAGAATGCGGAGCATGCGATGCGGCAATGGATCTTGACCGAACTTATTTGCGATTGCTGGGCGGTAAAATGGAAATACTCGAAACCATTCCAGGCGGAGCCAGTAAGTGCAAATTCCGTGTCATCCTACAGGCCTGATGGCCGTTGAATTTTTCATTTAAAAAACTGAGTCAGTTGCTATGGTTGATTTGAAATAAAAGAGGGTGCGTGTACTGCACCCTCTTAATCAAGCGAATACGTAGTGATAAGTCTATCTAACTGCGTCTTTCAGTCCCTTCCCAGCTTTAAATACAGGGACCTTCTTTGCGGCTATCTTAAGGGCTTCGCCTGTCTGAGGATTCCTGCCTATGCGGGCCTTTCTCTTGCTAACTCCAAATGTACCAAATCCCACAAGTGTAACAGCATCACCTTTTTTGAGTGCTTTCTGGATTGCTGCCAGTGTTGCGTCTAATGCCATCTCCGCTTCTTTCTTGCTGCAAGTAACCTTTGCCACTTCATCGATCAATTGTGCTTTGTTCATTAATTACCCCCTATTTTTTATTTTAACTAGATCTATGTCTCTCTATACATTTTCGGTTTACACAAATCAATCCCAATAACGCAAGATATCATTATACTCAAAGAGATTAGTCAGGGCTAAACTTTGGTAGTGAAATTTCCGGCGTGACATCTTCCCAGACTACTGTTACATCCATTCCGCATTTCACATCATCCACTCTGCAATTGATGATATTTGTCAGAAGATGCGGACCTTCATCAAGCTCCACAATAGCCACCACATATGGAATGTCACTCAAAAAACCAGGGTGATATGCAACATGGTATGTAGCATAGGTGTAGACAATGCCATGACCGCTGGCAACAATCCATTCTGTATCCCTAGCGTGGCATTTCGGACATATGATGGAGGAAGGCCAAATCACATGGCCGCAGCCCAAACACCGTTGGAATCTGAGTTCATGTTTTTTACACCCTTCCCAGAATGGCCTGGTATCGGAATTTAATTTGGGTAAAGGTTTATCGTATCCTGTCATTACAATCTCCTCAGGATGCAGCAGGAATGTGATTGCAGTATCCCGCCATTATCACTGCATATGATGATTTCCGGTTCCTTTGTCTTTGTCTTAGGGCCGAGCTGACGTTGTCCGCATCTGCCCATAATCTGCATGGCGGCTTCGCTTAAAGGCGTTAGACCCATAAAATATGCCTCAGAGAGCTGACCGCCCGAAGTGTTTACCGGCATCCTGCCGCCAGGTTCTATAGTGCCGCCTTTGAACCAATCCTCTCCCTGGCCCGGTTCGAAGAAACCATAGTCTTGAAGCGTGACTTCTACCGTGTAGGTAAAACAGTCGTATATTTCACACGCATCGACATCATTGACCGTAATACCGGCCATTTTGTAGGCTTCTTCAGACGCTTTCTTGGCTCCGGTTGGCCCGGCCATTGCTGTAGCATATTTGATATCTAGGCAGGGATGGTGCGCACCAAGCCCCATGATGACTGCGGGTTTGTGTTTGAGATCGCGTGCTCGCTCAAGAGATGTCATTATAATAGCCCTGCCCCCATCATTAACAAGGCAATTATCCGGCACACGAAACGGTTCTACAATCCATTTGGAATTCATGTAATCTTCAAAGGTCATCGGTTTTCCGTACATTACGGCATTCGGATTCAAACACGCCCATTTTCTCTGACCGACAGCAATATGCTTCCATGTATCAGGGCCTGTCTGATATTCGTGCATTGCCCTGCGTGCTGGAAGCGCATATCCTCCGGTAGCTCCAAAGTGACCAAACACAGCATCGTCACCGGAGAATTCATCGAGCAGATAGAAAAGACTGTCACTGGAGAGGGCATTATGTCCAAATGAAATCACGACATAATTACATAGGCCCGCCTCCAGTGCACCTACTGCATTCTGGAGATTACTTCTTGAACAGTTTGCATCCTGATATATATACCTTGGAGAAATTCCCAGATGTTCGGCCACTTTGAACGGGGTAAGATCATTTTCGTCCGATGACGCAGGAAAGTGTCGGTAGCAAATCAGCCCATCAATATCGTCTTTTTTCAGGCCGGTATCTGCAATGGCACTTACGCATGCCTCAAGATGGAAGCTCAAGGATGTTCTTCCAGGAACACTACCCTGCTGAGTGTAGCCAACACCTACAATAGCATACTTATCTTTCAGGCTCATAGAATAGCCCTCATTGTCAAGTTATTCCAGCCTGCTTCTTTTGGAATCATAGACAAAATAACGCAGACCTTCTCGCAGAGCAAAAGCTCCATGCACGTATAATCCACCTAGCCAGAATGGCACATAAAACACATCAACATAGCGATAGGTCACCCATCCTGCTGCAGATAGCACACCTTCTGCAAACATCCCGCCAATAGCCATTGAAATTGCAAGCATG
>JAGVNP010000011.1 GCA_020053185.1 Deltaproteobacteria bacterium
GAACCCGGAAAAGATCACCTGTTTGCCGTTGCCTACAAGATCATCAAGGATATGGGCAAGCTCTATCTGGGTCTTTTCCTTGTTCTTGAACAGATGGACATCATCCACAAAGAGCACGTCGCTCTTGTTCCCATAGGAATTTTTGAACCGGTCAAGGCAGTTGTTTCTTATGGAATAGATGTATTCCATGGAGAAGTCTCTTGCCGTGGTGTATTTAACTGCAAGGCTCTTTTTTGTCTTTACGATCTTATTGCCAATGGCATGGGCAATGTGGCTTTTTCCCAGGCCGGTGTCTGAATAAAAATAGAGCGGGTTATATCTGCTCAATGCATCTTCGGTCACAGCAAAAGCCGCCTCATAGGCAAAGGCATTGCACTTGCCCACCACAAACTCATCGAATGTAAATCTCGGATTAAGCCCCCTGTATGGAGATTGCACGGCTGAGGGGATTACCATCTGGATAGGTTTGCTTTGAGTGGCCTTGGTTTTTTCTTTTTCCGGGTCCTGGTTCACGCAGAAATTTATCTCAAGGGTCTTTCCTGCAGCCTCTCTGACCTTTTTTGCAATACGATCCTTGTAATGAGTGTGTATATAATTGCGGGCAAACTGGCTGTCGCAGTTGACTGTAACTACTCCGTCCTCAGAGGAGATCTCCATCTGCTCTATGATCACCCTCTCTGAGGGGCCTGCTACCTCCGAGCATAATACTTCTTTTATATAATCGAAATTATTATTATCCATTTAATAAAAACGCTCCCAAAAAATAATACAACCTGCTCAAAAAATATGGCGCCATATTCTTACTCTTCGAAAAAAACGTCAATCAAGGCTTAAGCCGATTTTTGCCATCTAATGCCGAAAGAAAAACGCCAAGGATATCAAAAGCAAAACCCTAATATGTTGACTGTACTGGTTTTACCCGATATACTTATAAATGCCCGCTTATATTGCATCCGCCTTGTTTTCTAACGTTTTCTGCATTTTGTAGAAAACCGTGAACTTGACAATCCTATCTTTTCCTTAAAAATCTACATATGCCTCACAAAAAACCCAAACCTTTTATCATTCCCTTTAAATAAAATTTTTTTCTCTATGATGGCATGATAACGCTATGACTAAACCTTTTCTTGCCTTTACGGATGCCTTGTATTATCCTTATAAAATGACCAGGGAAGAGTTTGAAAAAATACTCACAGAGGTTGAAACGCTTGCAAGGAAAAAACTCCCTGCCATGATAAACATCGCCCTGATCAACAAAGGCAACCAGGATCAGGAAAGAACCTTCCAGCAGTTCATGGATAAACTCCAGCGCTACAGAAAGGCCCTACTCAAAGAACTCGAGCGGGTTGCCAGGCCAGCGCAGAAGGTGCGCTATTTCAACGTGACCTATAGCATTGACGCACAGCTAAGAAGCATGGCCAAAAGAGATGAGTTTCAAAAATTTACCCGGCTTAAGCAACACAAGGCAGAGATCCATGTGACATATGACATCGGATCAGGACCAAGAGAGGGCAAGATATTGAATGTACTCGGGGGCGAACTTCTGCTCAGCACGGACGATACAATACCTACAAATCATGAAATAGAACTTTCCTTTGCACAAAAAAGCGCAAAAGGAAAAACCACCTGGTCAGCTCCCACGCCTAATGCCCATATTGAAACAGGTGTACGTCTGGGGAACGGCGCAGCAGATCTGGTGAAAGAAGTTGAATCCCTGTTAAAAGCCATTGAAAAAGAAATAAAATAGTCAGGCCAACTCACTATAGGCACGTTCTTCATCTTAAAAAAGAGCCTCGCAATTGACACTGTCTTATCCGCATAGTATGGCTTTTTCATGCGATTTGCCATTGCAACACTCGGCTGTAAGGTGAACCAGTATGACTCTGAGTTAATCAGGGAAGCCCTGATAGCTTCAGACCACACAGAGCAGGCTTTCTCCACACAAGCTGATCTTTATATTGTGAATACATGCACAGTCACGCACCGGGCAGATGCAGAAAACAGAAGGCTCATAAGAAAAGCGCTTCATTTGAACCCGCAAGCCCGAATAATCGTAACCGGATGCCAGGCCCTCACCAATCCCTCAGACCTCAAGAGCATCTCCGGGCAGGTAGAAGTCATTGTGCCAAACCAGCTTGGAAATACCCTCAACATCAATATTCCACGCATGCTTAAAAGGTTTTCCGGCCACTCGCGGGCGTTTGTAAAGGTGCAGCACGGGTGCAACATATACTGCACTTATTGCATTGTGCCCTATGCACGGGGAAACCCTCAATCAAGGCCGAGTAAAGAGATTATTGAAGAGATCATCACGCTCTGCGAGAATGGCTATAAAGAGGTGGTGCTTACAGGCATAAATATCGGGCTTTACGAGGGTGGCATCGCAGAGCTGCTCGATCAGATCTTCTCCATGACGCCGATCCCGAGGGTCAGGATCAGCTCTATTGAGCCATGGACCGTGGATGCCAGATTTTTAAATATCCTTAGCAAAGAGCCGCGAATGTGCTCTCATGTGCATCTGCCTTTGCAAAGCGGGAGCGAAAAAATCCTTAAGGCCATGGCAAGGCCGTACACCAAGCCCTATTATCATGACCTTATCTTATCCATACGCAACATCTCACCTGATATTGCAATAGGAACAGATGTAATGGTTGGATTTCCCGGAGAAGATGACAGCGAATTCAATGAGACACTAGCGTTTATTAAAGAACTCGATATCACTTATATGCA
>JAGVNP010000311.1 GCA_020053185.1 Deltaproteobacteria bacterium
AACCCGCACCCGAAGATCCCTTGAGATTTTTTTAGAGAGGTCGCAGATGGCTTCTACATCTTCTTGCGTCTCTGTAGGGAGTCCCACCATGAAATAGAGTTTTACGCTTTGCCATCCGAGCGCTTTTAATGTCTCGATATTTTTTAAAAGGTCTTCCTCGGTGTTTCCCTTATTGATCACCTGTCTGAGCCTAGTTGTTGCAGCTTCTGGCGCAAGGGTGACACCAGATTTTTTTGAAGAGGCAATGAGATCTATGGAGCTTTTCTTCAACCCCTCGACTCTTAAAGACGGGACGCCAATGGACACTTCCCGTAGTGGGTTGGAAAGGGATTCGATCAGGGGATCGATGTAGCTTAAGTCTGTTGCAGAAAGACAGATAAGGGATATGTCGTCATAACCTGTGAGATGAAGAGATTGTTTGAATGTTTGTACCACAGAATCAAAAGAGCGCTCTCTGTATGGACGGTAGAGCATACCCGCCTGACAGAACCTGCACCCACGCGTGCATCCGCGCGAGACCTCGACCCCGATCCGATCATGCACAATTGGCGTATTGGCTACTATGGTTGCTTCAGGAAAAGGATATGCATCAAGGTCTTTTACGATTCTGCGTTTTACTGTTTTTGATATTCCAGGTGCAAATACGCCTTCAAGGCAAGAAGCTGCAATGATTCGCTCTTTTTTATCTTTCGTTTCAAGGCATATCTTTGAGATCTCCTGCACCGCCTCTTCTCCGTCGCCGATCACGATGAGATCAAAGATGTCGAGATACGGCGTTGGGTTTGCAGTGCATGTGCCACCTGCAATTACAAGGGGATGTTTGTGCGAACGGTCTTGTCGCTGCGCCGGTATCCTGGAAAGTTTTAGCATGCGGATAATAGTGGTGTAGGACAGCTCATAAGGCACGGAAAAACCCACAACATCAAATTCAGCAAGGGGCTTTTTTTCCTCAAGACCAAACAAGGGAATATCTTTTTGTTCCAGAATATCTGCCAGATCAGTCCATGGCGCAAATACTCGCTGCGCCCATACACCTTCCATTCTATTTAAGATGGCATAGAGTATTTTGAACCCGGCATACGACATCCCGATCTCATAGATGTCTGGAAAGGCCAGTGCAAAACGTACCTTTACTTCATCAGGGTTTTTTAAAATGCAATTCACCTCCCCGCCCAGATAGCGAGAGGGCTTGTCTATCGAATATAAGAGATCTTCACGTAAATTTGGCATAGAGGGATTACGATACCTTATGTTTTCATAAGGAGTCAAACATTGAAAAATATTAAATGCGCAGAATATCTGCTATTGAGTTCTGTGCTGGTAATGTCCGAAACCTATTGTAGAATGGGAGAGGGGCAATTTGTGCTTGGTTTTTAAAGAGAGTTCCTTCATCCCGCAGATGATTTTTCATGGGATGACCAGTTGAGGGAGAGGGCATTGCTTATGTCGTCTTGGGTCACATATTTGAGATCTATCAGTATCTGGCCCAGTCTTTTTTCTCTTTTTTTCTTTTGTTCTTCCAGTGCAGCCTGAAGCTGCTCGGATGTGATATGTCCGCATTCGATCAGGATCTCACCGAGCATTTTGTGCTTCATTTTCTGCTGTTTTCGTAAGGATTCCTCCATCTGAGCTTCGCTGATCAGTCCTTGTTCCTGCAGGATAGTGCCTATTTTTTTCTCCCGCTCTTCTCTTTGAAAATTCAGAGCCATATCCAGCTGGTCAGCAGTAATCTTTCCCTGGTCTACCAGGAGGCTTCCAAAAAATCGTTTGCAATCAACTTGCTTTGTTGCTTTGGCATTGATAAAAACCCGCTCGATCGCATCTCCTAAATGTAGCGGGACAATAAAGAAGTTTTTTTCCCTAGGATCGTATCGTAGCGTCGTGCCGTACATGATTTCCCCATCGTGAAATTCCACAGTCAGATGGAAAGCCACTGGCCCGGCAAGCATAGCCGGGATTATTGTTTGTGTATGCAGTCTGATTTCCGGTAGCTTGTCTTCCTTGAGGAATAAGATTGCCTTAACCTCATCGATTTTTACTAGGAAGGTTTCTACATTGCCGCTCTCTTCTTCGGCATGAAGGTAAAACGTAGGCATGGTTGCGCTAAAAGTAAGCGCCCCCCCATGTTTTTCTTCGCCTTTGATAAATCTAACAATCAGTTTTTGAGCCATATGTACTCGCCAGGAGGGTTGATACTTAAAAATAACCCGGAGTGTTGCCTGACTTGAACCTCCTCTGGTTTTGCTGCACATCTAGGCTATAAATTAAAGTTCACCCTCTGTCAATGCCAAAGACCGTTAGGCAAGATATTCTTTTTTGGCGATCTTTGCTTGTAATAGGGATATTCTCGTGCTAAAGGGGAAAAGTAACTTTTTTATATAATTTTATTGGGAGGTAGTAATGCCCACCCTGGGAGAGTATTTCAAGCAGGAGAGGGAAAAGCGGGGCATCTCGCTGAAGGACATCGAGAAGCAGACCAAGATTTCAGCGCAGACGCTCAAGTTTCTCGAAGAAGGCAGATTCGATGTCTTGCCGCCCAAGACATTTCTCAAAGGTTTTTTGCGTGTCATTGCAAAAGAATATGGTATGGACGAGAGGGAGCTAGTCAGGCTCTTGGAGCGCGCACTTGGGCCAAACAATAGAGAAGAAGAGCCGCGTCCTTCTTTAGAAAAAAATGCTCGCATCAAGCGGTTTATTGTGCTTGGGATCGGCATACTGCTCTTACTTCTCTTGATCGCAGGCGGTCTTGCGCTGTGCAGTACAGAACAGAAAGAAAATTCCAAAACAGCAACAGCCAGTCAAGATATTAAATAAAATATCGCTCATTTTAAAAACCTAAAATCCAAGTAGACAACATGGCTATCTGGATATAAAGACATGTGATGCCAAAACACACGTCAGATGCGATTATCTTGAATACAAAAGACTATCTTGAATCAGACAAGATCGTGTGCGCGTTTACCAGAACGCATGGCGTAATCAATGCCATTGCCAAAGGCGCAAAGAGAAGCAAGAGGCGATTTTCAGGAACCCTGGAACCGTTCAGTGAGGTTGATCTTTTTTATTCATTCAAAGAAGGTTTTGATCTCATGATGATCGAGAGCGCGCAACTAATATCTGCAAACCTTGGCATCAGAGAAGATCTAAGCTTGCTTGCCCATGCATCGATCCTTGCTGAAGTCACAATGGTACTATCCGGTCCGCATGACCCAACTCCCGGCGCATATGAGCATCTGAGGGACGCACTATCCTGCATGGACAAAGACAAGCAATGGTTTTCTCCCTGGAGTATATCCATGCTTCATCTCTTTAAGGATTTTGGTTACGGCATTGATATTGACGTGCTTTCCAAAAACAGCTCGCCTCTTATTATCCGCGGAAAGAACATGCCGCCTCTCTCGCAAGAGGCTTTAGCATTTATCCGAAAAGGCCTTGATATCTCTTCTCCTGTGCTGACACGAATAGTCTTAAGCCCGTGGGCAAAAAAAGAAGTCGAGATGTTCTTGCTCGTACTTGCAGGAAGGCTTGCTGATAACCCACCAAAGTCTGTAGGCTTTTTGGCAAAGCTACTTGACGTTGACCTGGATGGATGGTAGAAATTTTTGTCATGAACTTTCAGAACGTTATTCTTACATTACAGGATTTTTGGGCAGACTATGGGTGCTTGATTGCCCAGCCTTATGACCTTGAGGTTGGCGCAGGCACGTTCAATCCCTCAACCTTTTTGAGGGCACTCGGACCTGATCCGTGGAAAGTGGCTTATGTGGAGCCTTCCAGGCGGCCAACTGATGGTCGCTATGGCGAGAACCCGAATAGGCTGCAGCACTACTACCAGTTTCAAGTCGTTCTAAAGCCGTCGCCCATCGATGTGCAGGAAATATATTTGAAGAGCCTCTATGCTCTTGGTATTGATCCGCTTGAGCATGACATCCGTTTTGTGGAGGATGACTGGGAATCGCCTACCTTGGGCGCATGGGGACTCGGCTGGGAAGTATGGCTTGATGGCATGGAGATCACGCAGTTCACCTATTTCCAGCAGGTAGGCGGCTATGATCTTGATCCTGTGTGTGCTGAGATCACCTATGGTCTGGAGCGCATTGCCATGTTCCTACAGGCGAAAGACTCAGTCTATGATATCAAGTGGACAGATGACGTGCTCTATAGAGATGTGCATCACAGGGGCGAATTCGAATGGTCAAAATACAATTTCGAGCTTGCAGACACTGCCATGCTTTTTAAATTGTTTGATATGTATGAGAAAGAAGGACTTCGTCTTGAGAAAGAAGGGCTTTGCCTTCCGGTCTATGACATGTGTCTGAAGTGCTCGCATACGTTTAATATGTTGAATGCACGCGGCGCAATAAGCACAACCGAGCGCACCTCATATATTGCACGGGTAAGGAATCTGGCAAAGATTTCTGCCACGCTATACCTTGAAAACAGAAACAGTAAAAAGTGAAAAGTAAATAGTGAATCGTGAAGTGATACAGAGGTGACAATGAAAAAATCCTTGCTGCTCGAGATTGGATCAGAAGAGATTCCTGCCGGCTTTATCCCTATAGCGCTTGCTTTCATGCAGGAGCGTATGGAAAAGATATTTAAAGAATTAAACCTTGATCATGGAACTATCAAAGCATTCGGCACACCAAGAAGGCTTGCCGTCATGGTTGAGAAAATTCCTGAAAATCTGCCTGATGCAAAAGAGACAAAGATGGGTCCGCCAAAGAAAATTGCATTTGACGAATCAGGCAATCCCACCAAAGTGGCACTCGGGTTTGCAAACTCTGCAGGCGTGGATATTGCAGACATCACGATTGCAAATACACCGAAGGGCGAATATTTGTGCGTGTCAAAGGTGACACCAGGAAGGCCTGCAGAGGAAGTGCTGCCAGGCATTCTGTCACAGATCATAGGAGAGATCCCTTTTCGCAAGACCATGAAGTGGGCAAACCCTGAGGTCAGGTTTGCTAGGCCTGTTCACTGGATTCTCTCGCTATACGGAGACAAGATTTTGCCTGTGAGCTTTGGTGATGTCACAGCAGGAAATATCTCGGCGGGCAACCGCTTTATGGCGCGAAAACCCATAAAGATCAAAACACCCAAGGCATACGAAACGGCTCTCGAAAAAGCCTACGTGATCCCTGATGTGGAGCGCCGCAAAAACCTGATATGGGAAAAGGCAACAGAGATTGCTGGCAAGATCAACGGAGAAATCAGAGACAAAGATCTGCTGGATGAAGTTGTGAACCTGGTTGAATATCCTCATATGATCATGGGAAATTTTGATGAGCGCTTTTTGGACATGCCAAAAGAAGTGTTGGTAACTGTCATGAAGCATCATCAGAGATATTTTCCTGTATACAAGTCAGGCGATGAAACAAAGCTCATGTCGTGTTTTTTGGGAGCAAGCAATATCATCCCGAAGGATGAAGCCATTGTGCGTACAGGCTATGAGCGGGTTTTAAAAGCGCGGCTCGAAGACGGAAAGTATTTCTTTACAGAAGACTTGAAAACGCCACTCGAAGAATATGCGAGGCGGCTGGCTGATGTGGTCTTCCACAAAGATCTCGGTACATCACATGAAAAAGTGGAGCGTTTTACTAGAATCGCAACCACCATTGCAGAGCAAATCGCGCCGGATAAAAAAGATAAAGTAAAATCAGCAGCCATGCTTTGCAAGGGCGATCTCAACAGCCTTATGGTCTATGAGTTCCCTGAGCTGCAGGGCATCATGGGCAGAGAATATGCGCTCAAGCAGGGCATTGATCCTGAAGTTGCAGTCGCCATTTACGAGCATTATCTGCCCACATCCAGCAAAGCAGATCTTCCACAGGGCATAGTAGGCGCTCTTGTTGGTATTGCAGACCGGATTGATACCATATGCGGATGCTTTGGTATCGGAGAGATTCCCACAGGAACATCTGATCCATATGCGCTTAGAAGGCAGGCAATTGCTATACTCAATATTGTTTTGGATAAGGGCTACAGGATATCCCTGCCGAAACTTATCAGCCTTTCGTTGGAACTTCTCTCAAGTAAAATCAAGGGAGATGCGCAGACCCTGAAGCAGCAGATCCTGGAGTTTTTTAAATCTCGGTTTGTCATGATTCTTCAGGACAGAGGCATCAGTGGTGATGTGGTAGAAGCAGCGCTTGCCCCGGGATTCGATGACCCGGTTGATGCATTTATGCGCGCCTCAGCGCTCAATCTGGCTAAAGAAGAGCCGTGGTTTGCATCCATATGCGCTGCGAGCAAGAGGGTGGAAAATATTTTGAAAAAGGTCGCGATTGACACTTCTCTTTCTCCGGATTTGTTTGCGCAACAAGAAGAGAAAGATCTTTATGCAAAATTCAAAGAGGTGGAAGCACCATTTGTGGATTATGCAGCCAAGGGCGACTACGCCTCTGCCTTGAAACTTCTGGCAAGCCTGAAGAGCCCGATTGATACATTCTTTGATAAAGTGCTTGTGATGGCAGAAGATGCGAACGTGAAAAACAATCGCATTGCTCTCCTCAAAGGGCTTGTGGATATGTTTAGCGGGATTGCCAGGTTTTCCTGTGTAAGAACATAAGGCATGAAGGCCACCCTGCCTGGAGAGGGCATACGAAGAAAAAAAGAAGAACTCGTCAAATGGGATATGCGGGATGCATTTTCCATTGACGTGGACAGGATACTCCATTCCCAGGCCTACACCTCATATACTGACAAGACGCAAGTCTTCTATCTTGTAGGGCATCAGGGAATTTCTTACAGAGTAATCCATGTGCAGTTGCTCTCAAGGATTGCGCGTACCATAGGCAGAAAGCTGGGCCTCAATAATGATCTGATCGAGGCAATTGCCATAGGACACGATGTGGGACATCCGCCGTTCGGTCATGACGGTGAGGTCTATCTTGATAAACTGTGCCGGGCTTCTGACATTGGCGGATTCAGACACAATGTCCATGGTATCAGAGCGCTAGAGGTGATCGAAAAGGGCGGGAAAGGCCTTAATCTCACCATGCAGGTCTTAGATGGTATACTCTGCCATAACGGAGAGATGAATGAACAAATGCTGTCTCCTGAAAAAACAGAGGGGTTTCAGGAGTTAGAGAAAAAGATCAGGCGGGCAGAGAGCGGGGAGAGCCCTGCGCCGATGACCATAGAAGGATGCCTTGTACGGATGGCAGACACCATCAGCTATATAGGCAGGGATATTGAGGATGCGATCTTTCTGGGCATTATTTCACGGGATGATCTTCCAAGGCATGAGAGAAATATCCTTGGCGATACAAACGGAAAGATCGTATATACCCTGGTAGAAGATTTGATTGCGCACTCTAAAGAAGGCGAGATCGCTTATTCTTCAAAGGTATTTAATGCACTGCATACGCTTAAATCTTTTAACTATGAAAAGATCTATTTGAATCCAAAGGTAAAATCAGAATCAAACAAGATCATGAATATGTATAAGCTGATATTTGATCGTTTGATCGCAGATATTGAATCGCACAACAAAGAATCATTTGTCATTAAGGATTTTGTATCCAGGCTTGGTGAGAGGTACAGAAAAGCGCACAACACTGCCGAGATCGCGCGTGATTATATGGCAAGTCTTACCGATTCCAGATTTCTTTCTTTGTTCGACAGCCTGTTCATCCCCACGATGCGTGGGTGATTTTGCATTCTACGGTCTCACCTTTTTTGACGACGGTCTTTCCCTTTGGCAGCACGATCAGGCAGTTCGCCTGTGACATGGAAGAAAGAATGCCAGAGCCTTGAGCTCCTGTTGGGCTGACCGCAAGCTCGCTTGCTTCTCTTTTTAATATTCCGCGCACATAGTGACACCGGTCAGGTTTTTTCTGCAAAGGCGTTTTAAGCCTTGCTGTTACAGTGGGCAGAAGCAGATTTTTTGCGCCCTGCATCTTTAAAATCGCAGGCCGTGCAAACTCATAGAAAGAAACCATGGAAGAAACCGGATTTCCAGGTAGCCCGAGTGCAGGGATGCCATGTATCTCGCCAAACGCCAGAGGCTTTCCCGGCTTCATCTCCACTTGCCAAAACTCCATGCGATTTGATTCACTTTTCATAACTTCTTTCACAATATCATAATCGCCGACAGAAACCCCTCCTGAAGAGAGAATGAGATCTGAGCGCTTTGCTGCAGAAAAGATCTCCATGAGATCCTTTTTCGTGTCTTTTGCAATGCCAAGGTAGAGCGGCGTCCCTCCTGCTGCTTTAACGAGTGAGATCAATGTATAGGAGTTCGATGAAGCGATCTTTCCTGGCAAAATTGGCTCATCGATCTCGGACAGCTCATCTCCTGTTGATATGATGGCAACCACTGGCCTTTGAAAACAGAAGATGCTGAACCTCTGTAGCGATGCAAGCACGCCGATCTGCGCCGGGCCGATGTGCTCGCCTCTTTGGAGGATTACATCTCCTTTTTTAATATCCTCGCCTTTTTTGCGTATATTGTCACCCTTTTTAATGACTTTCAGGATGGTGACTTTATTTTTAGCCTCAAGAGTGTCTTCCCTCATCACCACTGCATCTGCGCCAGGAGGAATGGGAGCGCCTGTCATGATCCGTACTGCCTCCCCAGACCCCACAGGGCCTTTAGGAATAGCGCCAGCAGGGAGATCATAGATAACTTTGAACTTTGAACTTTGAACTCTTGTATCCTCGCTCCGCACAGCATATCCGTCCATGGCAGAATTGTTCCATAGCGGGATATCTCTGTCCGAGACAATATCTTCAGCCAGATATCTGCCGAGCGCCTCATCAAGCCCGACCTTTTCCTTTGGCAAGGCTCGTATGCGGGAAAGTATACGATCTCGTGCTTCTTCAACTGGTATCATGAAATACCTTTTAATATAAATCGCTAAGAATGGGCAAGGGACAAGTGATGAAGAACGAGGATTGAGGAAAAAGGGTTCGGGGATCAGGGGCTAGGGTTCGAGGTTCGTAAAACGTAATTCGTGATTCGTAAAACGTGAGGGATGAGAAATGAGGATTAAGGATTACGGGGTAAGGGTTACGGATTAGGAATTACGAGTTACGAATTGCAGAATAGACTCGCATCTGATGGTCAGCCTAAACAAAAGGCAGAGCCTCGTCCTTGCGAAATACCATGGCCTGGGATGAGGCGATCAATTTTTCATTTTCATCATAGGCCTTGATCTCATAGTGTGCTGTCCGCTTCGTGCGGCTTACCTCCTTCGCCTCTGCAACGAGGACACTTTCTTTAGAAGGGGCTGACATGAACGAGATATTCATGCTGAGGGCAACTGCAATGGTTCCATGAGAGTTGGATGCTGCCTCAAATGCCACATCCATAAGGGAAACAATGGCGCCTCCGTGCATCATACCACACATGTTCTCCATGTTTTTTACAAAAGCCATCTTCGTTTTTGCATAGCCTGCGCCAAGCTCAATCAATTTTATCCCGAGTGTTTTGGCAAAAGGCTCTTCTGAGATCTTTTTACAAATTGCTTCCCGTACTTTTTGGTCCATAACTCCCTCCTTTTTTTAATATACAAGAGAGCTCTGTCGGATAGAAGGAAAAAGTAAATCGTAATTCATAATCCCTAACCCTGTTTTCACCCACTCATCTATAACCCGCTACCTATTCTTCAGTAAAATATTAGGTATTGCCTGATGGGGTTATTTGTGAATATATACAAAATATATAGCAACAAAAGAATAGGTATTTCATAATACATGGTGAATGTTTTACGGGGGAATGATGAAGAGGATTTCAAAGGCTCAGCGACATGATCAGCTGATCGATGTGGCGATAAAGGTTTTTGCAGAGAAAGGGTACCAGGGGGCCACCACGAGCGCGATCGGTAAAGAGGCAAAGGTTTCCGAAAAATTGCTTTATATGCATTTTAAAAACAAGAAGGATTTATTTTTAAAATGTCTTGATAAGGTGTCAAATGATATAAGAAGAGGTTTTTTGGAGGCAAGCGCTGATCAGGGGAATGATGGATTTACCGAAAAGATCGGTATGTTTTTTTATGATTACATGACAAAACACGCGCATGCGATAAGTTTGCTGGCAGTTCATGCCGGGGATTTGTCTGATTCTGATATAAAAAATGTATACAGAGAACTGTTTAAGAGGAATGTTGATATTATGGATTCCTATACTCAGGCGGGCATGAAATCAGGGAAAATAAATTCCAAACTCAAACTTAACCCAAGGGCTCTTGCATGGATATTTGTAGGCGGATACTACACCACATTGCTGATGAGGGATCTTGGTTTTGATGAGTTCAATAGAAGGTTTATCAATGATATGCTTGATGTAAGAAAGGCTATTTGGTCAGACTCGGAACCATCCTCGCCCTCCCGCATAAGCACAAAATAACCCCAATAGATCTTTGCATAATACCCACGTTGTCATTGCGAGCGAAGCGAAGCAATCTCAGATTTCCTGTAATTCCCGTGGGATTGCCACGTCGCTACGCTCCTCGCAATGACCAAATCGCTAGTTGTGCAAAGGTCTCCCCCAGCAATCCGCACGAAGCAACCCCAGGCAAATGAACCATAATTTTATACTAATAAAAACCTGGAAAATGGCTAACATTGGTCAGTATGCGCTGACTGATTAGTACGCTATAAATTAATGCCCCTGTTTATTTCCGGTCCCTACTCCTTTCTTTTTTGGGTCATGGGTGTTAACATGTTGAAAAGGCTAGCTTTATTCGAAAAAGCCCCCGGGTTAAATGTCCAATTATGGTGTGTAAGATTTTTAAATACAGCGTTTTCGGGGGGGGGGCAATAATTGGAAATTAGTCAGTCAGCGCTGACCAATTTACAGCACGCTATAATTATATATGGTGCCTGAAAACGCTGCGCTAGTCACGGTTTACAGCTGTTACTATACGAAAATACGGCTTAAATTCAGCATTTGTGGGGTTTTACACCTTATATGCAATAATATGCATAATAATTTTTATGTTGACATGGCTAATTTGCTTATGATAGCGGGGCTTCATCTGAAGTTGAAAATTTCAATTGAGGAAAGAAGTTCAAGGCGGTTCTACTGGGTGCATAGGTTTCTTATAGTTGTACAATTGCCGAGGGAGGTTCTATCCTGGATAGAACCCTTTTTGGTGTTTATGCACGCAGGGTAGTTGTTGCTGACAAGAGCAAAGAGTTCTTTTCGGCTGTAAAATATTACAACACAGAAACAGGAGATGTGAGCCCTGCTTCTGAATGGTAAAAATATACAAGGAGAGTAGTATGAGAAAATTAGTAGCATTACCCATTATGGTTTTCTTTGTGCTTATAGGTCTTGCAGCCTATGCGGCAGATCCGCTTGATCTTAAGATGGCAGGCTTTCTTGTGACAACCGCAGTGGATCAGGATGGCAACAAGATGGAAAAGCTCGAAGCGCTGCCTGAAAAGGTTCAGCCGGGTGATATCATAGAGTATGTCCTTTCCAGCCTGAACAAAGAAGACGCAAGCCTGCATCATGTCACCCTGTCTGCAAAAATGCCTGAGGGCACTGTGTATACAGGGTCTCAGAAATGTCCTGAGGGCACAAGCGTGGTGTATTCGATCGACAAAGGCAAGACCTTTTCTGCCGGGCCAATAAAATATGTTGTGATCGAGGACGGCAAAGAGATCGAGAAGACCGCAACGCCTGACATGTACACCAACATGCAGTGGCTCATTAAAGAGATCAAGTCCAAAGATGTGGCCAAGTGTCATTACAGGGTCACGGTGAAATAGTGAAAAGTGAATAGTAACGAGTAAATAGTGAAAAGTAAAAAGTGAAGAGTAAGAAGAGTAAAGAAGTGATGAACCAGCAAAAAAGCCGACACAGTGTCATTCCCGCATCATTTTCTGTCATTCCCGCGGAGGCGGGAATCCAGGGGTTGTGCAATTATCAGAGAATACTGGATTCCCATTTGCATGGGAATGACAACGGGTATGTTTTCCGACTTTTTACGAGATCATCACAAGTAACGGGATAAACAGAAAACGTGAGGAGTGCGTATTTGAGGTTTAAAAGGCTAAGTTTAAATGAATTAGTAATGAGGAGCAGCTACTGGGGAATTCTAGATTTGGAAGTTGAAGGAAGCAGCCTGGAGCCCGGAATCTTATCCGGGCTCACGCCTAACGCAACACGCCTTACGAAAAAAATAAATAAAAATCGTGAAAGGAAATAGGAAAGAAGGAGGTTTTATGGGAAAGAAAAGCAAAACGAGGATTTTAATTCTTTGGACCGTAGCGTTGGTGACGATGCTCGGCCTGGCTGGGATAGCATTTGCCCTGACACCTGCCGGCACAATAATCGGCAACTCGGCAACCGCTACCTACTATGACGAGAACAACAATGAATATACCACTACATCCAATTTGGTAACAACCGAGGTACAGGAAGTATGCGGAGTTGATGTCACGCCGGATACCACAGTATCAAAACAAGGTGTTGCTGGTCAGACAGTATACATGCCCTTTGCAGTAACAAACAAAGGAAATGGCCAGAATACATTTAATCTTGGAACTTCGGCAACAGGTACTTCCGGTGCAACATACACGATCTACATTGACAGCAATGGAAACGGTGTGGTCGATGCTGGAGAAGGGGTGGCAAGCTCTGTCACACTAAATGCAGATGCAGCAGCAGCTATTATTGTTGCAGTTGCAGTTCCTGCAGGTGCAGCAGATACCGACACATATTCTTTTACGCTCACTGCAACAGGCACAGCTCCTACCGGATGCGCTGATATAGAGGATGGATCTGTAGATGTGATTTCAGATGCACTGCTTACCATCAGTAAACAGGTAGACAAGAGCGTTTCAGCTCCGGCTGGCGTGCTCACCTACACAGTGAGCTTTCAGAACGTGGGTACAGTTGCTGCAAAGGCAAAGGATGACTTTGCTGTTGATTATGATAATGATGGAGATGCTGATGCCAGCGTAGAAGGTATCCTAGTATCTGATGCTATCCCATCAGGCTCTGCATATAAAGCAGGATCTGCCTCGGGACAGCCACAAACCAGCCCGACAGGCTACGTTGTGTATTCTTCCAATGGCACGAGCTGGTTCAGGACAGAAGCTAATGCAGGAGGAGCAGCTGCAATTACCAATGTGGGATTTTTCATGCAGGATTCAGGTCCTATAGACACCACGCTTGGTAATGTGCTGGATCCTAACCAACAGGGATTCTTAAGTTTCCAGGTAACAGTGGATGACCCATTTGAAGAATCAGACGGTTATGTGGACAACGATGCGAGCGTTGCATATTCAGACAGCGCAAACACTTCACATGAGGTGACCTCAAATGAAGTACACACTCAAATTCCTGCATCAACAACCGCTGATATTTCTACAAGCGATAGAAAAGCGACCTGGAATTTAGTGGAAGAGGATTCTGGCACAAACTGGCACAATGACAATGTGGTTGCTAGTGCGCCTGCAGGCCACTGGGTAGATTTCACGCATTCTGCTTCAAATAATGATGGAGTATATGCAGATGTGATAAGTCTTGAGACCGAGGATGCACCTCTTGGCTGGATCGTTGAGTTCTGGAATGCAGACGGCACAGCAAAGCTCATTGATACCAATAGCGACGGAAAGATTGACCTTGGCACAGTTGCCGCACATGGCATTGCAAACTACATGGTAAAGGTATTCATCCCTGCCGATGAAGATACAGGCGGGAGCGTGGATATACTGGCAACATCAGGCAATAACCCGGCAGAAGTAGACAGAACACAGGATACAGTTACAGACATCATTACCGCGAATGTGGATATTGCGCAGCAGGGTTCTGGCGGTGATTGGGCAATAAATTCTGATAACCCATCAGATAACAATACAGATGGCACTGCTGACAACGACGATATTCTTCCTGGAGACATGGACACAACAATTAATCCCGGAGAGACTATCTCATATCCGATACAGGTGGTAAATACCGGCGGATCTTCTGATTCCTACAGCCTTACCTATACAGGACTTCCTTCCGGCGCAACCGCAACCATCTCCACTGACGCTGACTGTGATGGTATCGTAGAATCAGGAGATTATCAGATCACGGATACTCCGCTTATGGGTGGAACAGCCTTAAGATCTGCCGCATCAGCTACAAACACGCTATCTGTGTACTCTGTTGCAAACTTCAGCGTAAATGATAAGTTAATCGTAGGGCTTGATGGTGTTGTACGGACAGTTACGGGTGTTGATACGTCAGCGAACACAATCACAGTATCAGGATCAGCTATCACTGCTGCATCAGGCACGCTGGTATCCGAGTATATCTGTGTGGCATTAGTGGTTCAGACTGCAATAACCACACCTCCAGGTTCAGTCAACATAGTGGTTGAGGCTACATCACACAATTCCGGTGCATCCAATGATATGGATATGGCGCTTACAGTAAACGAAGTCTGCGGCATATCTGTGAGCCCGGACAACTCAGGCACAGTGCCTCCTAGCGGATCAACCACCTATGAGCATATGATTCAGAACAGCGGAAATACGGCAGCAGATGTAACAATCACTGTTCCATCAACTGGTACGCAGCTTACCTATGTAATACTTGATGCAGACGGCAATCCGCAGGGTACAAGCTATACTATTACCGGTCTTGCAGCAGGCGCATCAGCGAACTTCTCAGTAAAGGTTCAGGCTCCGTCATCTGTTACATCTGGAACCGTAGAGACTATAAACGTGACGGTTACTTCAAATGGAGCAGGTGGATGCTCTGATACTGTACAGGATTCTACATCGGTGATCGAGGGCTACATAGAGCTTACAAAGTACCAGAGCGTAGCAGACACTGATGGCCCGAATGCTCAGACAGGTATCTGCACAGGGAGTGCTGATTCCGTTACTGGCGGACCTTGCGACGAGATTACCTACAGGATCAAGTTCAAGAACGTGGGCATCCAGAACGCAGTGAATGTGGTGATCACAGATCCAATTCCTGATCATACCACATATGTGGCTGGGTCCTTAGGTCTTGATACTAACTGCGATGGTACAATCGACACTGCTTACGGAGATGGTACTGGTGACGCTGATCAGGCTGAATACGACTCCACGAACAACCTCGTGCGGTTCAGGGTCGGAGACGGCGCAACTTCATCTGTAGGCGGAACACTGGTTCCTGGCGCAGAAGGCTGCGTGATCTTTAAGGTAAAGATACAATAAAGGATCGAGGCTAAAGGCTAAAGGCATGAGGTGAACTTACACCTTAAGCCTTTAGTCTAAGCCTTACTCGAAGCAGTAATGGAAAATGGCCTCATGAAAAGAAAAGCCTCATTAGGGCTGAAAATACTTTTACAGGCAGGGGTTACCCCTCACCTTGCTGTCATTCCCGCGGAAGCGGGAATCCAGAAAAAGATGAGCAAAGAACCTGGATTCCCGACCTGGTCGGGAATGACAAGACTGATGGACCTTTTCCGGTTTACGAATCACGGTTTACGAATCACGAATTACGAATCACGAATTACGAATTACGCCCTACGTTTTACGCTTTACGTAATAGCAGCGTTGCTCGGCATTTTTGTTGCTACAGGAAGACCTGCGTTAGCATTCACCGAAGCGGGCACTCATATTTATAATACTTCATTTGCAACATATGAAGACACAGACGGCTTTATCTATCATATTCAATCCAATACCGTAGAATTAACAGTAGCCCAGGTGTATGCGATCAATATCACACCTGACGGCACAACCGCCTCGCCAGGTCAGAAAAAAAATGCATATCCGGGCGGAGAGGTTTATTTACCATATGTACTTACAAACCCTGGAAACGGCCCAGACTCATATCAGCTTGATGTAGAAAATCTACCTGGCGATGATGAGGATCTTAGCAATCTTAAAATTTATATCGATGAAAATCAGAACGGGGTTGTTGATCCATCAGAGCCTGTTTATGATAACACCAATCCTCCGCTCATTGATTCAGGTGGGAGGCTCTATCTTGTAATAGCAGGCACAGTTCCTGCATCTGTGGCTTCAGGCACGATTTTTGTAAATGTGAACGGGACTTCAAACGGAGATGGGACAAAGGTCGATAATGAAAATGTTTCAAAAATCAACATAACAGCAGATGGGTTTATCGAGGCATACAAGTCTGCTGACAAAACCGAAGTAGACCCCGGTGGTACGGTTACCTTTACCATAGAATTCCAGAATAAAGGCTCAAAGCCTGTTTTGGGCACAGATATCTTCAACTGTAATGGCGATTTTGATAATGATGGGACAACAGAGACAGCAGAGCAAGGGCTTCTGGTAGCTGATGTTGTACCGGATCATCTGACCTACATCGACGGAAGCGCCACATGGGCGCCGTTGCAGGGATTCCCCGTGTTTGCAGGCACAAACGGGATCTGGAAGGACGATGCCTCTGATGTAACTGGCTCAATTGAGTCAGTAGGGCTCTTTATACCTGAGGATGCATCTGGCGAGACACTTGTGCCGGATCAGGGCGGATTTGTTTCTTTCCGATGCACGGTAAATACTGATGCGCCGGTAAGTACAATTTCGAACACAGCAGAAGTTAAATATGCAAATTTAAACGGGCACCAGGTCACACCTACCAATACGGTAGAAGTGGATATACTTCCCAGAATAGATATCCGGGCTGATGACACGGATGAAATCAACGAACCCGAGCACGAAGGCTCTGGAGTAGCGTCAGACGAGCATGATGTGATGTGGATCGACCATGCTGCATCCGGGGCGTGTATAAGCTTTGAAAATGAGGTTTGGAATCTCGGGAATGTAGACGATGTGATCAATGTCACATTTGATCAATCAAGATCTGAAAACCTGCCAGATGGCGCCGCTACCACTGGGGTCCTGTTCTATAACTTAGACGGCGCACTGCTGACAGACAGCAACGGCGACGGCAAGCCAGATGTAGGCGTTGTAAGTCCTGGAGAAAGCGTTCACTTTATCACAAAGGTCTGTTTCCCTGAAGGGAGTTCCGCGAATGATGTAGTGATTGCAGTAGAAGGTTCTTCCAGCCTGGACCCCAGCAAGACCGATCTCACATTTAACAGGACCGGTGAAGTAGTGGCAGCTTCTGTCAAAGTGAATGTCATTGTTGGGAATACAGAAGAGCCCTGGGTCAAGAAAAAAGTTATTGTTTATGAATATGACTGCTACGGAAACCTTACAGATCAAAAGGTTTTCTGGACCGATAGTAGCGGATTTATCGCATATGATGAATTTGGCAATTCCTCTCCCCTCTACAACTGGATAGAGGATAGTGACCCTAACGACCCTGACTGTAAATATACCTACAGAATAGGGCTTACCGAAGACTACTCGGGCTTTACTTATTATGTATCCCCTGGATTCTCCAAGTCAGATATTGACCAGACAACCTCCTCCGATGAAACCCCCAAGCCTGGCACAGGGGGAAAGATCACTACTCAGAAGCTTCCAAGCGGGGGAAAAGTGTTGTCGGCCAGCATTGATCCTGCAGGATATGTCTATGATGGGGTGACAGGAGAGCGCATAGACAGGGCATGTGTCGTACTTTATAAATGCAATGATAGTTCCTGCTCCAGCTATACTGCTGTTGATGCATCACTCCTTGATGTGTATCCTGACGGAAGCACGTTACAGGACAATCCGCAGGTCTCAGGCCCTACAAATGGGTCTGGCACTGATGTGGGAAAAGGCGATGGGGCCTTTGAGTTTAAGTTTTCTGATTTTACGCCAACAGATGAAGGGTGGTATTTTGTAGAGGTTGATTTTGACTGCGGGCTTCCTGCCAGCGATGCAAATCTGGCAAATGATTATAATCCTGTATTGCTTAATTCCGGCGCCACATGGGATCCTTCTTCAGGAGCGCCTTACCATGGCCAGCGTTTCTATATTGATGCAACCAATTCCGGCGCAATAAACATGAGGATTCCTTTGCTGCCAGCGGATTTTGTTCCTATTGAGATCAAAAAAGAGGTGAATAGCGATATTGCATCCATAGGCGATCCGCTCAAGTTCACCATTACAGTAACGAACCCTAGCCCATACACATGCTATGATGTGGATGTAATTGATACGCTGCCAAAAGAGCTTCGGTACAGAAAAGGCACAACAACCATAGACGGGGCTAAAGCCGATGATCCTGAGATCTCTTCTGATGCAAGAATGCTTACATGGAATATAGGAAACCTTGATCCGGGCGGTAGTGTAAAAATCACGTTTTATGCAATAGTAGGTGCAAACATCACAGAAGGAGCAAAGAGGGCTAATGTTGTCCGGGCTTTAGGGTGGAGCGACGACAACCATTCCTATCCAATAGAATCCAGTCCGGCCTATGCATATTTCAAGCTCACAAAAGGTGTATTCACTGACAAGGCCTACATCATAGGCAAGGTGTTCATAGATGAGCCGAATTGCGAGCAGCTCTCTGGCGAAATTGCCATCACCAGGACCATAGAATATAGTCTGGAAGATTCTGCCAAAGACAAAGACGCGAAAATAGCAACCTTACTTGCCGGACAAAAAGACAAATCAAACTTTGCCTCTTTAGACAGGATGATCCTCATACACAAAGTCTTTATCCATAATAAATCACAGTATCCATTTTACTCGATCTCTTACAAAGAAGACTCAGCCTTTAAGCCGATAAAAGGAAGCTCGTTGCTGGAAGGAGACCTGATCCATGATCCCAAAGCCGGGGATGGCGCGCTTATCTGGAAGATAAAAGACATAGAGCCGGGCAAGGTTGTTGTTCTGACATTTGCCTCTGAGTCTAAAGATAGTGATGTAGATGAGATAAAATGCGAGATACCGTTCAGCATTGAAAAGGACAATATCAAAAAAGACCTGAAGGTTGAGCTTCCAATTATATTCAAGATGCAATCCCCGGATGAATATCAGCTCGCGGTGTATTTTGATTTTGGAAAATATAACCTCAGCCAGAATGATAAAGCAGCCCTTGATAAGGTCATAAAGACCGTCAAGGCCAAGGGATACAAAAAACTTTATGTAAGCGTCAAGGCCTACACTGATTCTGTAAGGGTTATGAAAGAAGAGGAGCGGGCCTTCCAGGATAATCTCCAGCTTTCAGGACAAAGGGCTGAAACCGTAAGGAAATATCTGGCAGACCAGCTCATTGAAATGCAAAAGGTTGAAGTGGTGCATGAAGATGTAAAGCCTGTGCTGAAAAATACATTCAGTATAAAAGTCGTCACATCTAATGACCGGGCTTCAATCTCCAAGTCAGAGAAAATTTTGAAGGACAAAGAAATTCCTTCATTTGTACAGGAAAAGATTATTAACTATAAAACAAAGGAATACACCTTATATGCAGGCGGCTTTGACAAGAAAGAGACCGCTGAAGCTGCTGTAAAAGAACTTTCCAAGGTGTTTAATGACGGGTTTGTAATCGAGCCAACGTCTGTTGAAAAGATTTTCCTTGATGAAAACATCCTCTACCAGATCGAGGCATTAGGGCCTCTTGATCCCAAGGTTGAAAACCTGCTCTCTTCAGTCGGCACGCCTCAAAACCGCAGGGCTGAAGTAAAGATCATCCCTATTAACATAGGAAACTATTCAATGAATCTAAGCAGAGTCGCAGGAGCAGAATGCGATGTATGCGGAAACGGCATCCAGGATAATAATGAGCAGGGTGTTTCCGGAGTAAAGATATACATGGAAGACGGCAGATATGTCGTCACTGATTCTGAAGGCAAGTATCACATAGACAATGTAGATCCCGGCATACATAGCTTGAAGGTAGATAACACAACCCTGCCGCCAGGCACTTCTCTTGCCATAATAAATAACCGCAATATGGATGATCCGGAATCCATGTTTGTAGATCTGTTCCCCGGGGACATCTTCAAAGCCAATTTCAGGCTATGTCCAGGGCCAAGACTGGAGGCTACAGAAAAAATATGTGATCCGCTTGTGAGCAGTATAAGGGTTACCAGAACGATCAAAGACATTTTGATAGACCCGGGCTCAGGGCTGATACGGCTCAAGCATGAAATCATAATAGAAAATCATTCGGATCTTCCGCTGTTCGAGACCACGTACAAAGAGGTCTCGGCATATAAAATAGTGCCTGGTACAGTATCTTTCAACGGATCTCCGTTCAAAGATCCCAAGTACAAAGACGGTGCATTTACATGGAATCTCACGCTTGTAAAGCCAATGGATGAGATCCATATATGCTTCACATCAGAGACCCCGCAAAAATCAACAGATATAAATGCAACGCTTGAGTTCAGGGCTAAGCCGATAGCCACCCCCAAGGAGATCAAGGTGGAGTTGCCTGTTCATTTTGCAAGTAGAGAAAAGAGCATCTATGAACTCACGGTTTACTTTGATTTTGGAAAATACAATCTCAGGCCTGATGCCGTAAAGACCCTGGATAAGATCATCGAGACTCTCCGGAAGAAAGACTATGACATGGTCTATGTCTGGATAAGGGCACATACAGATGCCACCAGGGTCGATCCGAGCAAGCTGGAATATGAAAACAATCCGGAGCTTTCAGAGAAGCGGGCAACCATTGTCAGGGAATATCTGAAAGCCGGGCTTATCGATATCAAGAAGATCAAAGTCCAATCAGGCGAGCCTGACGGCAAAACAGGCGAGGGAAAATAGGGGAGAAATTTGCGAATTTCGAATTTCGAATTGAAGAACGAGGAACGAGGATTAAGGATTATGAATTATGATGATTTCATAAAAAGTCAAATATCCTGTCACTCCCGTTCTATTTCTTGTCACTCCCGCGGAGGCGGGAGTCCAGAACTGCTTTCTGGAAATTCCTGGATTCCCGTTTGCATGGGAATGACTGCTTTTTGCGGATTCACCAAAGGTTATGAAGGTTAAGGGGTAGGGATTAAGGGATTATGGTTCAAGGTTCAAAATACATGGTTCAGGGTACAGGGGAAAATTTCGAAATTCGAAATTCGAAATTCGAAATTCGGAACACCCTGCGCCTTATACCTTATACCTTACACCTCTCACTTGTATTTTTCATCCTGCTGTGCCTTATGCCCTTGAGCGGGTATGCACAAACCTCGAACTCCGATCCCCGAACCCTGACCCCTGACCCCCGATCCCAGAACATTGCTTATTCCATCCAGATCGGGCCAAACATGGACAAGCCAGGCGCTGAATCCTTTTTAAAGACTCTCCCGGATGCAGTGAAGAACAAAGATGCCTTTATATATCAGACAGACAAAGGATACTGGACTGTTCGTGTGGGTATTACAGAAAAGCCGGAAGGGTTAGATGAGCTCAAAAAATGGCTGGCATCTGAAGGCATTGAAGATGCAGCTGCAGTAAAGACAGACATACGGAAGGTCAGTGGTCAGTGGTCAGGAGCCAGGAGTCAGGAGTCAGGGATCAAAGGTGAAAGCTCAAAGGAAATAACTCCGCAAACCACAATCCGAGATTCGAAATTGAAAGATGAAGCATTGATTCTGCCTATGATCGATAAGGTCTATTCTACGCTCTGGTCTGTACAGCTCGGATCATACAGCGATAAACAGACCATGGAAGCCTTTTTTCAGAGTCTTCCTGATTCAGTGAAGCGCAAAAATGCCTTTATATATAAAGGTAAGCGGGGATATTGGGCTGTTCGTGTGGGTTTTGCAGAAAAGCCGGAAGGCTTGGATGAGCTAAAGGCATGGCTGGTCTCTCAAGGGCTTGAAGACATACATATGGCGAAGACTGAAGTAAAAAAGATAGAGTCCAAAGAGCTGAGAGATAAGTTGCTTGGTCGTTCTGTAAAAGAAGCGGACACAAAGACTCTAGAGCCCGAGGAAGACGAGTGGAAGACCATTTACAGTGTGCGGCTATTGAGAACAGAAAACCTGAAACAAGTACAAAATGCAACCATAGATATAGAATCCAAGGGCATTCCCACATTCATGAGCGAGAACATCACGTATTTTAAGAAGAGGCTGTACACACTCTATGTGGGAAGATTCTTGAGCCAGGATGAAGCTGAGAAGGCAGCTGCTGAATTATCGAAAAAATACGGCAAATGTCCTGTTGACCCATTGTTTACACGAACAATAGGTGGCGACAGCCTCGGAGACATATTCTACCTTGACGCAATGCATACCCTGGAGCCAAAGGTACCTAACAGACTTTCTACATCAGGCACTCAGGAAAATCGCCGCGCCGAAGTACTGATATTGCTCTTCAAGGAAACCACAGAGTCGGTAGAAAAGTCCTTTATGGAAAAAGGCAAAGGAAGTCAGTGTATCTTTAAATTTTATGCAAACTATCTCTATCCCCTTGAAGAGATTTACGATATCAGCGCCTTCATGAGCCTTCCTGAAGGGTCAGCATATGTGGATGGTAGCTTTGTGATAAATGAAATCCCTGTTACAACAGCGAAGAAAGGCAGATATATTGTTGCCTCTACAGAAAAGCTCATCGGGTATGATCCATTTACCATGAGCATAAATGTGGCCGGAAGAGAGGATATAAAAACAGAGGAGATCCACTATGTGGTTTATGGAAAGACAAGAAACGGCAAGACGCTAAAGCTTGTTACCTCGAATGATGAGATAATGGAAAATGAAGCACTTGCTATCTATCTTCCAAATCCCACACCCGAGAAGATGGAAGAATCTGAGGTAAAGGCGCTTATCAGGAAACCTTCTTTCGGCATCATTTATCCTGAGAGGAATATCATTGTCTCAGGCAAGCAGACAGATATCGATGTGGCAATCCCCGTGAAGTCCGAATACAAGCTGCTCATAAATGGCAAAGAAGCTGATAAGAAGAACCTGTCAGAGACAGCCACGGATGAAAAGCTTGGAGTTAAGGTGGTAAGCTACACAGCAGTAGCTTTGGAAGATGGCGAAAACCACATAAAGATTATTGTTGACGGGAAGCCTTTTGATGAAAAGCAGATTACTGTAACAGGAAATGTGGCGCGTCTTAGCTACGAGATCTATCCTAAAGAGCCGTCTGCAGACGGCAAATCGAGCGCATATGTTATGGTGCGGCTCCTTGATAAGGATGGTAAGCCTGTAAAACAGAATGCATATATAAAGGTCTACGTTGATAAAGGTGATATCTTCGATGACGAGACCGATTCGTTCAAGCGTTTTGATGATGACGGATTTGAGGCACGGGTAATAGCAGGCGAGGCTACCATAAAACTTTCCCCTGCAAGCACTACAGAAAAACGCAGTATGAAGGTGGAGTTTGGCGATGGTCTTGAAAAAGATATCGATGTGCGCTTTTATCCTGAGAAGAGACCCTGGATAGTAAACGGCGTGATTGAAGGCACTTATACTGAGAGTAAGACGAAAAATTCAGATGAGGCTCTTGTCGAATATCCTGCAGATCATTCTGAAGAGGGCTCGCATACTGATGTTGACGGCGGAGTGTTTGCAAAAGGCAGTGTCAAAGATTATACCCTGACATTTAAGTATGAAAATAAGCCAAAAGATGAAGACATAATTCTGGAGCAGAACATTCCATCTACAGAAGAGGAGCAATACTATCCTGTATATGGCGATGAGTCAGAGCAGTTCTTTGAGGCAGCCTCCCAGGACAAGTTTTTTGTCAAGGCAGAGCGGGGCCTGTCCTATTTCATGCACGGAGATTTCAAGACAGATCTGAAAGCCCCTCAGCTGGAATACAATGTCTATGACAGAACGCTTAATGGAGAAAAAATCAATCTTGAAGTGAAGGATAATTTCAAGATCACAGGCATACATTCATATACATCCCAGGATATAGTGAAAGACGAGCAGCCGGGCCGGGGCGTTTCAGGGCCGTATTTCTTTGGAAAAGGCATACCTGTTGAGTTCAGTGAAAAAATCTACATCGAAGTGAGAGACCGGTATCATCCGGATAGAGTGCTTGACAGGCAGGATCTCAACAGGTTCACCGATTATACTGTAAACTATGATGAAGGCTGGGTTCTGTTCAAAGAGCCTGTACATCAATATGATGATAATTTTGATCTGCAATATATCGTTATAATCTATGAGACTAATACGCTGGCTGAAGACAAGCATGTCTTTGGCGGAAGGGCAGAAAAAGAGCTGATAAAAGGCCTGCGTATAGGCGGTCTTGCTGCAAGCGAAGAGAGGGATGTTAAAGACAGGCTGGTAGGCGGCCTTGATATCACATATGACGACGGCAAAGGACTAAAGTTTGTTGCAGAATATACGGCTGCAGACGGATATGATGAGATTGCCCTAAAAGAAGTATCAGGTGATGCAAAAAGGGCTGAGATCTCTTATGATAAGGAATTCAAGAAATTTACAGAAAAAGGAAACGCCTATTTTACCGATGTTGAAGACGAGTTTCAGAATCTGTCTACCAGCGCCATCATAGATGGTAAACAGGCCTATGGCGCCAAAGAGGAGTTTAAGGTAAAGAAGACAAAGACGACGTTGTCTGCAGAAGCCTACAGCGAAGAGGAAAAAGACGGAAGCTCTACAACAAAGGTTGCATCTGCCGAGGTGAAACAGGAAATCGGAAAGAAAGTTTCGCTCACTGCAGGCGCAAGGGTGATCAATGAAGAAGAGCCTCCGGATGAAAGAGATATTACCCAGGTCATAGGCGGGATAGGCATAAAGCCTATAGAAAAATTGAGCATTAATGTAAGAAGAGAGCAGTCTCTCGTGGATGACGATGAGGAAAAATCAGACCGCTATCCTTCCAAGACAGTAGCAGGGATAAAATATAGTCTTACGAAGAAGACATCGGCATATGTAACCACTGAACTTCAGGAACTGCCTGAAAAAGACGTTGCCCTGACAACGTTCGGCACAGAGACCTCGCTCACGAAAAACACCACTGCCTTTGCAAAATACACGATCGATGACAGCATTAGTGGCTGGAGAAATCAGGCTCACTCTGGGCTTAACCATTCGTGGGCGATCGAGGATAATTTCTCAATAAGTGTAGGCGGAGAAGAGGTCAGAACGTTATCCGGTGATGACAGCGAAGATTATACGGCATCGAACATAGGTTTCCAGTATTTTCAACCTGATAAGAAAAAATATACCATGTCTGGAAAATGCGAAGCGCGGTTTAACAATGAAACAGACAATGAGTATGTAATGAGCTTTGGCGGCACACTCAAGATCGCAAAAGACTATACCATACTTGCGCGGGAGAGATTTTTCGATTCAGAGTTTGACGAAAACGACCTTCTCTTAGGTCTTGCATACAGACCTGTTTCCTATGACAAATTCAATAGCTTGATGAAATTCAGATATAAATGGATAGAAGAGAGTGAAGAGGAGAAGATAGTAAAATATATAGGGTCATGGCATGCCAACTATCAGCCCAACAGAGATCTTACCCTCATGGGAGAGTATGCATTCAAGATCGTTGATGATGGGCTACACACCTACACGGATCTTGCACGCTTACGGGTTTTGTATGATGTGACAGACAGGATAGATTTAGGGGTGCATGGCGGCGTTCTGATGCAGCATGATACAGATACATACAGCCTTGCATACGGGCCAGAGGTCGGCGTTAGGGTGATCAAGAATGTATGGGCAAGCGCAGGCTACAACTTCTCGGGCCTTACGGATGAAGATTTTGACGATGCAAGCGCCTGGAACAAGGGTTTTTACTTCAAGCTGAGGGCAAAGGTTGACGAAAATACGCTCTCAGATATTAAAAAAGCAGTAAAGAGGAACCCGAAGGAAAAGAAGATCGAGGCATCAAAAGAGACAGTAAAAAAGATAGAACCTTTGATGGATTCAGATAATGATGGCGTGCCTGACTCTAAGGATAAGTGTCCTGATACACCGAAAGGTGTAGCGGTTGATAAATCTGGATGCCCCATAGACAGTGACAATGACGGTGTAGCTGATTATTTAGACAAATGTCCAGACACACCAAAAGGTGTAAAGGTAGACGGGTTTGGATGTGCTCTTGATAGCGATGCAGATGGTGTTCCTGACTATCTTGACAAGTGTCCTGATACACCGAAAGGCGTTAGAGTTGATAAGGTCGGATGTCCCCTTGATAGCGATAAAGACAGTATTCCTGATTTTCAGGATAAATGTCCGGAAACGCCTTCTGGTGTAGCTGTGGATCTGACAGGCTGTCCGCTTGATAGTGATGGTGATAATGTTTCTGATTACCGGGACAAATGCCCTGGTACGCCAAAAGGCGTAGCAGTTGATGAGAATGGATGCTGGACGCTTCATGGTGTGTTGTTCGAGTATAAAGAATGGAAACTTAAAAAAGCGATTTATCCCAGCCTGAAAGATGTGGTTAAGGTGCTGAAGGCGAATCCGGAACTTAAGATAGAGGTGCAGGGTCATACTGATAATATTGGAAACGATAAGTATAATCAGGATCTGTCAAATAAGCGTGCAAAGGCTGTAGCAGATTTTATTATCAGCCAAGGCATTGCAGCGGATAGGATTTCATATAAGGGTTATGGATTTTCAAAGCCAATTGCTTCGAACGATACAGAAAAAGGAAGGGCGATGAACCGCAGGGTTGAGTTCCAGCCAATCTATTAATTAAGGGGTAAGGATGATGACACAGGGTTCAGGGGACAGGGTTCAGGGGAAAATTTCGAAATTCGAAATTCGAAATTCGAATTACACCTTACACCTTACACCTTACGCCTTACGCTTTACGATAATCTTGATATTCGCCATGATTGTTGCATCGCCTGTCCATAGCCAGGAAGCAGTTAATCTTTCGCAGGTTGAGCATAAGATCACAGTTGCATCGCAAGGAAGGATAGAAGTCAGTCTCAATCTTTACAATGACCTTGGTGAAGATATATCTTTAACAGCAGACAAGTGTTGAGGGCTGTCAGTGACCTTCCCGGCGGGAAGTGAGGTAAAAGGCGGTGAGATGAAACCTGTTGTGATAAACACAACAAAACAAGATACTACAGTGAACATAAAGTTTCAGGGCAAACAAGCAAGCGGGAGCCTGAAAGTGATACTAGAGAGAGAAAAGAAACAGGTGAAGGCAGTGGAGAGCAAAGCTAAAAATATCCCCATGCCTTCTCCAGAAGTGAAGTATGAAGAAGAAGGAAATAGGGATTGAGGATAAAAACAGGATTATGGGGTATGGATTAAGGATTATGGTTTTGCAAGAAAGTCCTCATTCTCGTTTTATTTCTGTCATTCCCGCGGAGGCGGGAATCCAGAGATCGTACAACTGTCAGAAAATACTGGATTCCCATTTGCATGGGAATGACATGGAAATGATTTTTTCGACTTTTTGAGAGAGCGTTAAGGGTGAAGGTAAAAGGTTTCAGTAGGGTATAAAGGCTGAATGTTAATTAAGGGGTAAAATGATGGTTCAGGGTTCAGGGTTCAGGGTTCAAGGTTTAGGGCGAAATTTCGAAATTCAAAATTCGAATTTCGAAATTTGCAATTCGCAATCCGCAAATCGCAATCCGCAAATCGCCCCACACCCTACACCTTACACCTTATACCTTAAACCCTTGTTAGCCATTCTTTTTATCATTGCCTCTTTTCTTATACCCTTTAAAGCCTCTGCAGCGAGCACGTCTCTTGTTATCAATGAGGTGATGTTTGATCCAACAGGCGCTGATACCGGCTTAGAATGGATAGAGTTTATCGCAAGGAACGATGTAACTATAACAGGGTGGGACTGCTTAGATAAGGATAGTAACACATATACATTCCCTAGCCTTAGTTTAAAAGCTGGCGAGATCGTGGTCCTGCATATAGGCACGGGCACAAATGATCTTACAGGGCCTGTATATAACCTGTATACCAATGGAGCCGCTACAACATGGCTTGACAATGTTGGCGACAGTATCCGGCTTAGGAATGGATCAGATGCTGCAGTAGATTATATGGCATACGGAAATGCCGGCGCTTGGTCTGGCTATACATGGACCAACAACATTGATATTACGTATATCTATGAAGGCCTCAGCATCGGCCTTAGCAGGGACGGGATAGATACTGATAACGGCACTGGATGGACAGAGTATTCTACCTCTACATCTGGCAACCCCAATAAGACCTCCGGCATAGGCGTAGTAAAGACAGGAACAGAAGAGATATCAAGGGGAGACGCAGCCGGCGGAGAATACACACTAACCATCGCAAACAGCGGTGACGGGCCAGCCTATGGCAGCGCATCATCGCCATATGGCATGGTTGTTGTGGATGACTATCCGACAAACTTCTCTGTGTTATCTGTGACATCGGTGACGAGAAACGGGATAACATTCTCGTCGTATTCCCAGTCAAATGATGGCGATAAGATTACGTTTACAAGTCTGCCTGTGCTTATGCCAGGGGATACGCTGGAGATCAAGTTTAAGTTCTATGTGGACTGCGTTGCAACTATCGGATACAAGACAAATCTTGTAACCGCAAAATATCACGACCTTCCTGACCTTTCAGATGCAGAAAAGAATGAGCAGGCTGTTTTGGATACCCTTGTGGACAAAGGCACGCTGGTGGTGAAAATGGAGGCCATTGCCATAAACGGCACTCCCATAACACCTACCCCCACACCTGCGGCAGAGGTCGGCGAGACAATAAAGGTAAGGGTTTCGCTGCATAATACAGATAACGGCAAGCTTTTTGATGTAGCATCAGCGACAACATGGGGAACAGGGCTTACGTATGTGGGCAATCTGGTATGCAATAATGTCACGTGCAGCTACGACAGTGTAAATACAAAGGTAACTTCCACAGTCTCTGAAATTCCTCCGAGTACAATAGATAATACCTACTCATACACCTTTGACGTAAGGGTAGATGCATGTGAAAATCTCACATCAACCTCTACCGGCACTGGAAAGTGCCTGGCAGCAGGAGGTATCGAGGAAGGGGTTGAGGTCATTATAAAGACCCCGGATATTGATTATACCCTGCCTACCATAAGCATCCCTTATGCAGGGACCCAGTCAGTAAGCATCCCTGTTACAAACAACGGCAACGGCAAGGCATATACATTCAGCCTGGATACCAACATGGAGAGCCTGCCACTTAGCGTGTCAAATATCGCATCTGGATGGACATACAATGCAGGCACAGGGGTATTTACCTATAGTGCAGCATCGTACATTTTGCCAGGGGCAACTATCCCGCTTACCTTTGACCTCGCAACCTCTGTAAGCTGCGCTGACAGAAGCCCTTCAGGCATGATAACCTTTACGCCGCTGTATTACAACGGCTGCACGAAAGCGTTTGCTGCGCCGCGCAAATACACGACCTTTTCCACTACAAACGTACCTGTTGTCACAATAGCAAAAACAACCCCAAACACATATGTGCATGTGGGTGATCCTGTGTCGTATACTGTTACCTTGGGCGCATCTTATCCGTCCGGCATATCCGGGAACATTGTGGTCACAGATACTGTGCCGAGCCAGATAGTAAGTGTAGGCGCATCTGCAACAGCAGGGTCTGTAACAGTGTCGGGCAATGATATTACCTGGACCATTGCTCCCGGAGTGGCAGATGGTGAAGTCCTTACCATCACCGGCACAGTGGATAGCGACCCTTGTCTCCAGGGAACAACGATAACCAATTCTGCCTCATTTACTGCAGCAGATACTCAGGGCTGTCCTTTGGCAGGCTCCGGCTCGGCTACCATATATATAAACAACAACCCTGATGCTACAATTGCCCAGCAGAAGTCTGTGATTGGGTCTTTGGAAGCATGCAACCCTGCTGGCATTACCATAACAAACACATATACCATGGGCACCGGAGTTTCTGGCACCTGGGCAGGCTCTTCATTTAAAGACGACCTGCACAGCGGAGGCCTCTGCTATATGACCGGCACTGCCGAATACAGACTTGATACAGATGACGGCTCGGGCACAGCATGGACAGCATGGACAGCAATCTCATCTGGAAATTTGAGCATTGGCTCCAACGGCGAGCTCCAAGTAGATCTCTCGTTCCTGGCAGCAATAGACGGAGATGCGAATGTTGCAGGCAATGATATTCAGATAAGATACAAAGTCTATGTGTGCGAGGAAAACCTTGGCGGCGCAACATCTGTGACATGGGATTTGCTCTCAACCCTGCATATAGAGGGTAACACTGGAAGCTGTGGATCTAACGGAGATTATGTCCAGCATCTGCTTCTGGATCTGTATACTGCGTCCATAGCCCTTGCCATAGACATACCTGCAATAATAGAAGACTGCGGCGTATATGATGCAACGATCACTGTCTCGATGGACACGCCTGCTCCTTACTATGATCTGATCATTGATATGCCTGTAGGAAACTATGAATATCTGGACAGCCTTGTTGCGTCAGGATTCAATGGCCACACGCCCGTTGTCAGCACCTTAACTGGTCCTGCAAGGGTGAGGTTCAGCTTTGATTTTGATACCAACAATCCTGATGAATTAAGCGAAGGCGGCACGCTTACATTCCAGTTGAGAAAGATATGCGGAACACCATCCGGAGTATCAGCGACCGGAGAATATAAATCCAGGGAAGATACCAGTTCATGCTGCACCGGAGGCACATGCGGAGACATACTGCGGGGCGACCTGAGCGCATCAGATGCGCCTGTATTCTCCAACAGCGGCGATCTTGTGCTTAATGTTACCCCTGAGACATATCCTGTGGAGACAACAGATCTCAAGTGGATGATGTATGTTACCAACAGGGGGAGCGGTACTGCTTACAATACTATTATTCAGGACATTTTAGGCCCTAATTTTACATATGCAGGCTCTAAGGTAAACGGGGTGGTTGCAAACCCTCTCGTAGAACATGATACACCGTATCTTGGATACACCAGAATCACATGGGATCTGGACAATATCGCTGCATCGAAAACAACATTAATTGAGGAGATTATAACACCTCTTACAGGATATTCCTGTGATCTGGCTGATACCACATCCAACATAAACGTATATTGGGGCTGCGGGGATGACCATTGCCAGGAAATAAAAGATGTACTTCTTCCCAAATTTACTTTGACCAGTTCAGATGCGATTATCCTAACCAACTACCCTGGCCCGCTGAACATGTGCGATCAAGGCACGATCATACTGCAACTCAAGAACGCAGGCGGGGCACATGTGTACAATTCAGAAGTGTCCCATGATTTTGCCCCGAACTCGGAAGACACAGGCCTTATCTATGTACCGGGCTCTGCAGAGGTGAGCACAGATGGGACCAATTATACTGCAACAAATGATCCGGTTATAAGCGGGAGCACAGTTACATGGCAGGGCT
>JAGVNP010000252.1 GCA_020053185.1 Deltaproteobacteria bacterium
GAAGAAAAAATGATCGATAATGAAACATCTAGAAATCAAGTAAAGCCAATTCTTAAAGATTTTTTATTGAAAATGTTTGAATTTGCCACAATATTTAAACATCCAAAATTTGAGGCAGAACGTGAATGGAGACTGATTTCTCTTTTTTCGGTCGATTCTCCCGACGGCATAGAGTTTCGGGAAGGAATATCTACCATTATTCCATATATTACAAGAAATCTTACAAAAGAAAATGAGGATTTTAGTATAAGACGCCTTATTGTTGGGCCTACACAAGACAAGGCGTTATCAAAGGAAGCTGTTAAAACTTTTCTTACAGTCAATAAGGTAGAGTTTAGAGATGGGGATATTGTTTCTTCGGAAATTCCTTATCGTAATTTGTAAGGAAATTGATTCTTTTATGTCCTCGGTTTAGGGGGGGACCGAAAAGTCAAGATAACTTGCCAATATGGTGAATTTTGGGGGTCCCCTTGAAACCGGCGAGAAGCGTAAGGAAAAATACGAAAAGAGCAACCGTCTGAGCGAAGCGAATTGGTTGCGGCGGATTTTTCCTGAGCATCGCAGCGTACCCTTAAGGGCGGTTTCGTGGGGCGCCCTTTCTTTCGGTTCCTTTCTTATGGGTCGAGCAAAGAAAGGAACATGCGGCTATTGACACCCATACCACTCTCTTCTAATATATGCGCTTCGACTAAATATGGAGGGTATACATGAGCGATAAAGACAGAAGAGTATTAAACAGGGGTCTTGCCCAAATGCTGAAAGGCGGAGTGATCATGGATGTGACCACGCCAGAGCATGCAAAGATCGCTGAAGAGGCTGGTGCAGTTGCAGTAATGGCCCTTGAGAAAATACCGGCAGACATCAGGGCATCCGGTGGCGTAGCACGCATGAGTGATCCTGCGATGATAAAGGCGATCAAAAAAGCAGTATCTATCCCTGTAATGGCAAAGGTGAGAATCGGCCATTTTGTAGAGGCGCAGATCCTGGAAGCTCTTGAGATTGACTATATCGATGAGAGCGAAGTTCTCACCCCTGCTGACGAGGAAAACCATATTGACAAGCATTTGTTCAAAATTCCTTTTGTATGCGGATGCAGAGATCTTGGAGAAGCCTTACGCCGTATAGGTGAAGGAGCATCCATGATACGGACAAAAGGAGAGGCTGGAACCGGCAATGTGGTTGAGGCAGTACGGCATATGAGGGCAGTGATATCGCAGATTAGCCGTTTGGCATCCATGAAAGACGACGAAGTGTATGCATTTGCAAAAGAGCTGAGAGCTCCGCTTGATCTGGTATTTGAGACCAAGAAACTCGGAAGACTGCCTGTGGTGAATTTTGCTGCTGGCGGAATTGCAACACCTGCAGATGCAGCACTCATGATGCAGCTTGGCGCAGATGGAGTCTTTGTAGGCTCAGGCATATTCAAGTCCCAGGACCCCAAAGCCAGAGCACGTGCAATTGTAGAAGCAACCACACATTTCAATGATCCGAAGATAATTGCAAAGGTATCTGAAGGTCTTGGAGATGCCATGAAGGGTGTTGATATTGCAACAATGCCCAAAGAGCAGCTCATCTCCACGCGGGGCTGGTAAATGATTATAGGTATACTCGGACTGCAAGGTGATGTGGCAGAACACATCACCTACCTCTGCCTGCAGGGCATTGTTGCCAGGGTGATTAAAAAGCCGCATGAGCTTGAAGGCATAGAAGGGCTTATCATCCCAGGAGGAGAAAGCACCACCATCTCAAAGCTTCTTGTCTCATCCGGACTTTTGCAGCCGATCAAAGCCCTGATCGACGAAGGACTTCCTGTGTGGGGAACATGCGCTGGTGTAATACTTTTGTCCCAGGAAGGGCTTCTTGAATCTGCGCCAGTAAAGGCTACCAGAAATGCATACGGCGCACAGATCCACAGTTTTATTGGTCATGGTAAAATAGCAGGAAAAATAACGCCTATGGTCTTTATACGTGCGCCAAAGATTGAATGGCTATCTCCTGATGTTGAAGTGCTATCAACGCTAGATGGTAATATTGTTGCAGCACGCCACAAAAATATCCTTCTCACCGCGTTTCATCCGGAGCTCACAAAGGATTGCACTATACTTGATATCTTTTTGGAGATGATCGCTGCTCAAAAATCAAAAAGCAAATCCAGCCAGATACAGAACACCAGGCTCCAGGCTAACGCTTTATAAATTCCTGCAAAAAGAAAAAGGGGATTGCGCATGCAATCCCCTTTAATGATTCGATCTGAATTTTAAAAAACTTATTTTACCTTTTCCCAAAGGCTTGCATTGGCATTGCCGAAGCCGCCGCAAAGTGTTGCTACACCGTATTTGGCATCTTTGAAATCAGTCTTCATGACATTGTTCAATGTTACAATAACCCTGCATCCTGATTCGCCAAGCGGATGACCAAGTGCCAAAGCACCGCCCCATACATTGACGTTCTCAAATGGTGCGTTCTGCGCAACACCGAGAGTTCTCAAGACAGCTAGGGCCTGACTTGCAAATGCCTCGTTGAGTTCCCATACGCCGATATCTTTTGACGTAAGTCCTTTTCTTTCAAGGAGTTTTTTCACTGCAAATATCGGGCCTGCACCCATTACTGTAGGATCGTTTCCTGCCATTGCACCGCCTGCATATTTGAGGTGATAGGAAAGACCAAGAGCATCAGCCTTATCCCTGCTCATAAGAAGCAGAGCTGCAGCGCCTGTGGTAAGAGGTGAAGATGTTGCAGCTGTCACTACACCGCCTGGTTTAAAAGGAGACTGCAAGGTTGCCATTTTTTCAAGGGAAACATCTCCTCTTATCCACTGGTCAACATCAACCATGAATTTGGTGCCGTCTTCTTTCTCTCCCTCGATAGGCACGATCTCTTTCTTGAATTTGCCTGAATCTCTGGCTTCCACTGCCTTTTTGTTGCTCCAGTATGCCATGAGATCCATATCTTTTCTGTCGATCTTGTACATTTCAGCTACTTTTTCTGCAGTAGAACCCATTGGGATGTCTGCTATATTGTAGCGGTTTAAAAGCCTGGGCGGAAAATCTATGGCAAATGCCATGGGCACATGCTGCATATCCTCTACGCCTGCAGCTATATAGATATCGCCTTCACCGCACATAATTGCCCGTGCAGCATGCTCGGTTGCAGCCATGCCTGACGGACACTGCTGACAAATCCCGTTTGTAGCAACTGACTCTGGAAATCCACCAGCCAGCCAGCCAAGTCTGGCGATGTCATTCTGCATACCAGCCTGGTTAGCTGTGCCGCAGAAAACTGCCTCTACATCCTCTGGTTTTACTTTTGGATTGCGCGCAAAAAGTGCTTCATAGACCTTGGTAAGGATTTCATCAGGCCTGACATTTCTGAGCCATCCCTTTTCCGCATGTGCACGAACATTCGGTGACCGTACACCATCAATAATTACACATTCTTTCATATTACCCCCTTGTTATATTTTTGTTTTCTTTATTTTGCTTTTCTATTTACTTTCAATTGCCATACATGGATTCAATTAACTGCTTATACTTCTCATTTATAATTCTGCGCTTGAACTTCAGCGTCGGAGTAAGCTCTCCTGTTTCTACAGTAAAAGGCGTGTCAAGAACAGCGTAATATTTTATCTGCTCATAACGTGCCAGATCAGTATTCACTTCGTCTACCTGTTTCTTGATAAGCTCCTTGATCTGGGTATTAGCTACAAGCTCTTTTTCCGTAGCTGCCTGGATTCCGTTGGTCTTTGCAAACCTTTTTATCTCCTTGAAGTCAGGCACAACCAGTGCAGTTATATACTTTCTACCGTCGCCGGTAAGACATGCCTGGTCAATATAGGGTTTTGCAATTAGGGAAAGCTCTATTGGATGCGGTGCAATATTTTTTCCGCCTGAGGTTACAAAGATCTCTTTCTTCCGGTCCGTGATACTTAGGAAACCTTCTTTATCAAATTCTCCGATATCTCCTGTCTTGAACCAGCCATCATCGGTAAATGAATCTTTTGTCTCTTCAGGCATGTTCCAGTATCCCTTGAATACCTGCGGCCCTTTGACCAGTATCTCTCCGTCATCAGCAAGTTTTTCTTCTGTCCAGATCACAGGCCTGCCAACTGTGCCAGGCTTTACCTGCAGTCTGTGCGCAATCGTATTGTAAGCAATAGAAAGTTTTAAAGAGCGGATCGGATTGGTATAAGGGGATTTGCCTTTTGCCTGCTGGGTAACCATGAGATCAACAGTCCAGTCAACCATCTTCTTTTTAAACCAACCCAAGCTATCTATATCAACATCTCTGAATTCAGGCTCATTGAAGTTTATCACAGGAGCAGTCTCTGTAAGTCCGTACCCTTCATTGAGCTGAACCCCCAATGATCTCATAAATACACATACCTCTTTTGAAAGCTTGCCTCCTCCTGAGACTGCAAGCACGAGCCTGTCAAGGCCTGCCTGCTTTTTCAGCTTATTAAAGACAAGAATATTTGCAAGCGAGAACTGGAGCAGATCTGTTTGGGCCATGCGCGAGCCTGTGGCCATGCTCTGGGCAAATTTTTCGCCCTGACGTAGCGCCCATTCAAAGATTTTCTGCAATGTCTTATTCTGCCTCGACACGGCAGATCGTATAGTGTCATAGGTTTTTTCATAGAACCTGGGTATACTGATAATTGCATTTGGTCTTAAGTCTAAAAGATTTTTAGGAATCGTATCAAAACTTTCTGCAAAAGCAAGGATGCCACCTAATTTAAGCGCCCCTACATGGTAGTCGCTTGACCTGCCATACACATGACACAGGGGTAGATGCACAAGGTGAAGTAGGTGTTGATCAAGCTCAGCCTGACGTTTCATAAGGGTGGAGTTAGAAGCCTGGTGCATATTTGCTACCCAGTTTGACTGGGTAAGTATCGCTCCTTTTGGCCGCCCCGTAGTGCCAGAGGTATATATAATGGAGACAACATCTTCTGGCTTTACTTCCTGTATATTTGCTTCTACTACCTTTCTATCACCCTTCCTGCCCAATGCCATTACCTCGGTAAAGGTGTATACCCCTTGTGGTTTATCTCCATCCCATGAGCACATGTTTATGATGGCTTTCACAGACGATTCTTCTGTTTTAATCTTAAGTGTCATCTCTGCCTTATCCTGGGTGGATGTAATCACGATCTTGGAACCGCTGTCTTTTACCATAAACCCAAGCTCGTCTTTGGTAAGTGTCGGGTAAAGGGGAACTTCAATTGCCTCACATGCCTGGATTGCCTGATCAGCAATAATCCACCGCGGCCTGCTCTCAGAAAATATTGCTACACGGTCTCCCTTGTTCAGCCCGAGGCTAATGAGTCCCAGTGCAAAGTCGATTACCTCTTCCTGAGCCTCTTTCCAGGTGATGGAGCGCCAGTCCTTTGTGGGCCGGCCTTCTTTGTCAAATTTCCCCATAAGCAATGCATGCTTGTCTCCATACTGCAAAGCCTTGTTATGAAATATTCCGCAAAGTGTATCGTCTCTGTATGACATATAAACCTCCTCCTGCATTCGTACTTCAATCCTGCAACTGTATTATTTTATCATCTGTTAAAAGAGGTGTCAACATCTCAAGACCAGGATTCCTGCTAAAAAATAATTTTTTATACTGCTTCCCGACGATTCAATGCCAGGCGCCTATTCCCGTTTAGGGCTGATCAAAAAAATCTCATCAAATCACATCGGGTTTTCCTCCAGGTGCTTCTTTATAGCCTTTACTGTATAGTGTTTTTTATATCTTTTTTCATACTCAGGCTTAAGCAGGGGCTGGCTGTCAGACTCAAGCGAACCTATCTTTATCTTGAGCGGATGATCCATGTAGTTGAGAAATTGCACTTCATCCCCGCGTTTATAGTGAGGAGGTGTATAGAACTCCAGATAGAGATGATGCTTTCCCCTCTTTGATACATCCGAAAAGTCCCAGTCTGTATAGACAAAGTTAATGCTCCCGGGAAAAGTCTCTGGCGGATAATTGAAATTGAGATCATCGATTCCACCCATGGTGACCTTTACATTTGCCTCAGTTAGCTCATGAGGAACTATCACCC
>JAGVNP010000273.1 GCA_020053185.1 Deltaproteobacteria bacterium
ATTGGTTAGGTTAAAACGTAGCAAGTCCAACCAATCAAACCAATTCAACAAATCCAACAAAAACTTATTACTATTTACTCGTCACGAATTATACTCATAAAACCCTTTACCTGTCTTCTTTCCAAGCCATCCGGCTTCAACATACCGCCTCAAAAGTGGGCACGGTCTGTACTTGGAATCGCAAAAGCCGCTATAGAGCGTCTCCATGATCGCAAGGCATGTATCAAGCCCGATGAGATCCGCCAATGCAAGCGGCCCCATTGGATGATTCATGCCGAGCTTCATGACTGTATCAATGTCTTCTTTTGTGCCTACCCCGTGATAGATGCAGTATATAGCCTCATTGATCATGGGCATCAGAATGCGGTTTGCAATGAATCCGGGATAATCATTTGCCTCAGCCGGGGTCTTGCCGAAATTGATGGAAAGATCCCATGTGAGCTTAAATGTCTCATCAGATGTGGCAATCCCGCGGATAATTTCCACCAGCTTCATCACAGGAACAGGATTCATGAAATGCATGCCAATAACTTTTTCCGGCCTTTTTGTCTGGGAAGCAATTCGGCCGATCGGAATGGATGATGTATTAGTTGAAAGGATTGCATGCGAAGAACATATAGCATCCAGGTCGCGGAATATTTTGAATTTGATGGGCTCGTTTTCTGTTGCAGCCTCTACCACAAAATCAGCATCTTTCATGTCAGACAAATTGGTGCTGAGCCTTATGCGGGAAAGGATCGCATCCTTTTCTTCTGCACTCATCTTGCCTTTTTCTACAGATCGCGCAAGATTTTTGGTAATGATCGAAATCCCTTTCTGAACGAACTCTTCTTTGATATCGTTCATTATCACATTAAGCCCGCTCGCAGCAGCAACCTGCGCAATGCCGCCACCCATCTGACCTGAACCAATCACACCAAATGTCCTGATCTCCATACTGCCTCCTCTTTACAGATTATTCGTAAGATTTCGCAGGGCTTAATTACTACGAAAAACAAAAACTGTCACCCTGTTTCGTCATTGGGTTCAGGGTTTAAGGTCTAAGGTCTGGGGTCTAGGGTTTAAAAAATAATCCCATAGGTTTCGGCTATCAAAAAAATTTAATTGTTATCAGGCATGTCATGTGTGCCGATCTATATTTTAGTGATGCTATGCATAAAAACATGGAGGTAGTATCAGATAAACGCTGCAATGTATTTAAGCATCAAGAGAAAAAAAGCTCTCCCGGGCACAATATACGCTTGCTCAGCTACAACATCCATGTAGGGATCGAGGCAAGCAGCTATCACCACTATATCACCCACAGCTGGAAATACATTGTCCCACATCGAAAAAGAATGGAAAACCTGAGCAGCATTGCAGAGTTTGTAAAAGAGTTCGATATCGTAGGTCTTCAGGAACTGGACGGAGGAAGCTTGAGAAGCGGTTTTGTCAATCACGCAGAGTATCTTGCGGAAAAGGCAGGCTTTCCCTACTGGTACAACTCGACCAACAGGAAGATCGGAAATATATCACATCACAGCCTCGGCATCCTGAGCAAGATCGGCTTAATTGATGTTGAAACCCACAAACTTCCCGGAAGGGTTCCAGGCAGAGGGGTTCTGGTGGTAAAGTTGGGCAGACATGACAACCCGCTCGTGATCATAATCGCACATCTGTCCCTTGGAAAATATTCCAGGATGCTCCAGATCGATTTTATCAGCAATCTGGCACATGCATTCAAAAACGTAATCCTAATGGGCGATCTCAACTGCTCCTCAGAAAGCAATGAAATATCCATGCTCATAAAAAAGACAGGGCTGAAACCTCCTGTGCAAAAACTCTACACCTTCCCGAGCTGGAGACCGACCCGAAAATTCGACCATATCCTAGTATCGCCTCACATCCATGTCAAAGGGGTGCGCGTGCCAAAATATAATCTGTCTGACCATTTACCAATTGCCATGGATATTATATGGCCAGATAATGCGGAGGTTGTTGTATGATTTACTGGGGATCATCAAATAAATTACGACGGACAAGGGATTTTCTTCGACTTAAAGAAATTTATGCAAGTATAACAAAGGACTTTGGCTAACTACAAAATTTCTGTTGACTTTTTAAAACCGGCGTGTCATTGGTTAAAGTCTGCTTCTAGATTTTGGGGCTCAACATGAGAAAAGATCTTTAAGCTTTATTTTTTATTGTGTTAAGAGGGAATGAAAGATGGGGTTATTAGAAAAGATTAGAAATTACAAACTGGGTATTGAGATTGGGGAGTTGAAGTCTGAAATAAAAAAACATCCCAATAAGCTCAAGCTGTGGAAAAGGCTTGGCGATCTCTACATGAAATCAAATCAAAACAACAGGGCCTCCTTTATCTATCTGAAAGTCGGGGATGCTTTCAAAGAAAAAGGTTTTTATGAAAAGGCCTCATGTGTATATAAACAGGCCTTAATGGCTGATGCACACTGGCACGAGCCTCATGAGCGATTGGCAGAACTCTATCATGAGCAGAACCTTCTTAAAGAAGCCCTTATCCATTATCAGCGCGTAACAAGCCTGTTAGAGCGTCAGGGTGAAAAAGAAAAATCCCAGACATATGCAAGGATCGTATCTGATCTCATGACCTCTCTCAACATCTATCAGGATGCTCCTGCCCCTATTCCACTAAAGGCTGCTGGAAATTCTCCTATAAGTTATCCTCATCATCATGAGCCGATTGCAGACCTTGTTGATCTGAGCAAATACAAGAAGACAAGCCATCGCAGATAGGTCTTCATCTGAAAAGTTTTCCTCTATAAACCTTTGCATAATTGTTTTCTGTCATCGCGAGGAGCGCAAGCGACGTGGCGATCTAACTGTGTAACAGTCACATCGCCCGAAGGATCTTAAGATTCCTCACATTCGTTCGGAATGACAACGCGGGTATTATATGCAAAGGTCTCGATATCTATTCCCCGCTTTTTTTGTAAAAAACTTGCCGATCTAACTTTTCCAGGATGCCTGGGTATAAATCCAATGCGGTGGCCCTTTTAACTCATCTGTAGCATTAGGAGCTGTATAGTTCACCGTTAAATTACCTAAACCCATGGTTCCTTGTCTGCCAAAACAGCAAACACTTCCATCTATAGTGCAATTACCATTCAGTTTAACATATCCATTGGAATAGAATGTCCCGGCCACATTAAAAGATCCATTTATACTGATATTCCCATCTACAATGTATGCACAACCATTTCCGGTGACGTTTCCAGAAACATCCATGTTCCGGCTTACAACAAAGGTGGCATCCCCTGTAATTTCCCCTTGTATATCAAGATCTCCATTTATGTAATAAATTCCATTATACGTTCCAGTTCTAAACATCTGGTCAGAATTATAATAATGGCTTTGCGTCTGCGCCTTAGTTTTATAATTAGTAAAATCCTGGGTACCTACCTTATATTGTGTTTCGTAATACTCTGGGGGATGCACCTGCGGGTCTGTGTTTGGAATTATGTCTCCGTCTACTGTCCCATCACCTGTAACGGTACCCTGGGCAATCGCGTTTCCGTTATAGATCCTAGGCGAACTGTTGCCGAGATTTATACATCCGGCTCTTCCGGCGCTTACATCGCTTGCATCTCCAGCTGCGCGAACCGATCCGTTTTGAACAGAACCGTTTGAAGAAAATGTGGCATTCCCCCATGTAAGAACATCACCATTTATAACAACAGGATTATTTGAGATGGTGATATCTTCTCCGCAGTACAAATCTCCCTCGTAAGCCTGTGCATTACCGCTAAGACGAAGATTATATCGAGAGAAAAATGCAAAGTCATAAATCTCTTGATAACTCGCAACCTCGCTCACAATGGCAATTATTGTCTTTTCACCTTTTGTTCCTACAGTGCCTTTAGATGTAATTCGTATTTTATTGACTGTATTGAGAGTTTTCGCCGTAAGCCGATCAACAGAGACACCATAGGTTCCGGTGGAAAGACTCCCGTTTATCTGGATGGCTGGATCTCCCACGCTTGCAGGAGGAATTATGGTATCGTTGTTCAACCCTGCCAATGTCCTCTGCAACCCTGCATCTGCAAGATAAAGTGCCTGTTTGGATGATCTGTCATAGATTGCAATATAGGCATCAGTGGTTATGGTACGTATTACCACAGCACCTAAAATGGCCAGCACCATCAGGACAATCATTGCTATTACGACAATAGCGCCTGATTTATCCTGGACAAAAAATAATGGCTTCTCTATTGAGGTTTGCCTTCTTTTCTGTTTTTTGTCCACGCAATGCCTCCTTTAATTCCGGAGCGTTACATTTGATGTCATGGTTCTTGTAGCATAGTTCCCGGTGTTCTGATAAGGCCGCTCTGTACGGGCAGTCAGACTGATCTGGATTCTCCTTACCCTAGCCATATCTGTGTTACTAAGACCCGATGATGTTAGGGTTAATTCTAATCCTGTTGAAGTAAAATAACTGAACAGCAAGCCATCAAGGGAAATGTTTTCTGCCAGAGGCTGAACTGTAGCATTCCCACCAATCTTTCTCCCCAGGTCAAGATCACCATCACTTCCCGAATCGTATAAATAATATTCTATATCTTCGTTTGCATCAATGACCCCATCACCATCAAGATTTGCGGTAAATCTTATGGAATCTGTATATGCAGCAACAATTCCTGAACTGGTAACGCCAGTGGAATCATAACCTGCCACCATCAACTCTCTTACCATCCTGTCAAGGCCCACCCTCAAGTTCTGCTGCATCGCAACTATCTGATCCTGGGTTTTGTATATCTTTTGCTGGGATGAAAAAATAATAAATATAGCTGCAAGGAGAATAGAAGTGAGCGCAAGCGCTATTATTACTTCGATCAAAGTAAACCCATTTTTTTTCATTGTCCCCAAAGGCTTCCTTTCATTACAAAAACACATCAGGTACTCGCACTCGTATCATACACAATGGTATCCAGCCTTACCTGGTGTTGTCTGAAATCAACCCACCTCACTACTACCTGTACTGTCTTCACGTCTGCAACCGGAGAATTAGCGACAACTATTACCTCGCGCTGGAAATTCTCGTATCCTGTTATTGAGCCATAATACTCAGTCTGTGGGAGAATATTCGGATAACTCTGTGATTTGATCGCCTCCATCCTGTCCTGTGCCAAAGCAGTGGCAGTGCTCATCTGTCGGGTTGACCGGTTTGTCTGTATGACAAAAGAGCTTACCCCGAGCAATGCCACAAACCCTATGGATAAAAGTGTTATGGTCAACATGTTTTCCAAAAGGGTGAAACCTTCCTGCTCTCTCAGTCTTTTCCAAAATGCCATATTACCACCCCTTATTAACCTTAACTCTCCCTGTCGCTGGAGTTAATGTGATGCTATATCTTTCTCCTTGCGTATTAGAAAATGAAATTGATCCGCTTGATGATGACCCATCCGGGTTGAACTGTTTGCTCGCAGGATTTGAGTAACTGCCATTTACCATCGCAATGTCTACTCCCGTATACGCCCTATGTAGATCACCAGTAGATATCCATGATGTTGAGCCACTGGCCAGGTTTCCTCTTTGCACATCAAACGTCTCATTAACAAGATTAATCTCAACCTGGTATTCTCTTCCTGATGACACTGCAGCCATTCTTGCAAATTGCAAACTTGATGTAAGGCTACTCACTGTGCTTGTCAGGCGATAATGATTAATGAAGCCTGTAAATTGAGGAATAGCAATCGCAGATATAATAGCGATTATTGCTACCACAACCATTAACTCTATAAGAGTCAACCCCTTTTGTTCTTCTAAAAGCCTCATCTCAAATTATTTTCCTATACCCCCATACATTATAGCAAAAGTCATATACTGTTTTGTACCCTATAACGAATGATTTATCAAGGTTTCCGTGACCTTATTCATAACCTCTGTTCAATCTGCTTTTCATATCTTGCTTTTTCTCTTTATTTGCTATCTTATATCTTCTAATAATTTAACCGTGTTGGTTAAATGAGGGAGTAAAACATGAAATCACAAGTTGCTCATAAGACAGATATTAATATTTCCGAGCAAAAATCAGAACGCTTCAGCCGCATCAAAAAAGTCTTGCTCTCAACTCCAGTGCATCTTTGTCCTGAGCGTGCCTATCTGATTACCGAATATTTCAAATATTATGATGACAACAAAGAGCCTATGGTGATCCGCAGGGCAAAGGCTTTGCGCCATGTTCTGAAATACAAATCAATCAAGATTTATCCGGATGAGCTTATAGTTGGCAACATGGGATCTTTTCGCATCTCTGCCCTGATGCAGCCAGAGCTTGCAAGCATTTTCATGGCCGAAGATTTGCTGTGGATCGACAAGAGAAAAACCACGCCTTTTCTAATCCCCTGGTCTGATCGTTTAAAACTAATCTTCAAAATCTTCCCCTACTGGCTTTCCCGCAATATGGCTTACAAGGCATTTTATCCGCATTTCTTTAATCTCATCAGGTATATAAAGGGACAACTTCCCCCTAAATATTATCTCATCAATGAGGCAGGAGGCATAGGCCATTTCCTGCCAAACTATGAAAAAATTCTCA
>JAGVNP010000002.1 GCA_020053185.1 Deltaproteobacteria bacterium
CATAGGTTTGGTAGACAAAAGAGGACCACTTGTACATCCGGGCGTTTTTCACTATATTTCCTGTGTGAAACAGACCGCGGTTGGCCAACTGATGGCATACCCCGATGATCAGATAATAATGTTCCGGCCATTTGCAGGGTGTGGCATCGGCCATGTACTGGATGATTTTTTTATTATCTTCCCAGGTAGAGGATTCGGTATCCGGCAGTTTTTTACCGTCGTTGCAGGCCCCGAAACAGGGAAAGCTCTGCCACTGGCCATTTTCTTCAAGGAATTTGACATAGGTATGATCCGCCGGACTTTTTTTACTAAAAGCCGGGGTAACCTCCACCCAGACTCTGGAACAACCATCGGTTTTGGCCTCTGACCCCTGGCAAGGATCATCCTGAAGCTTTGTCTGAGCAGCGGCGGCATAGTCCGTAACCAGGAACATGATCAGGACTATCCCATAGAAAAATAACAGGTTTTTCTTCATCAACCCTGATCCTCTTATCTTGAATACGGACACAATTAATTCAGGGCAGGTCTCAATTTTTGACAATCTGTCTAAAAATGGATCTGTACCGGTCTTCTTGATAGAATCTGTCAATGTAGCATTTGATCTATAGTTCATATCAGAGCCTCCAGTATGATTGTTAACGGACAGTTCTTTGAACATCGAGACTGTCGAGAAAGTCCATTTCTTGACTTCTTCAGGAAGTGACGCATGGTAAAATCAACAGGAACAAATCAGGGATATCCTTAGTCCTGAAGCTTCTTCGCCCCTCTTTAAAAGAAAAAGCATTTTCATCATTTATATTTATCTCCGGAAATCATTCCGCTCTTCATGGCCGACTGACTTATGCTTGCCAGATGCAGTTCCGACCTTCTCGACAACTCCGATATGCTTATCCCAAGCTTGCAGCTCGAGTATTACCCAACAACAAAAAAGCTGTGGGCCTTCTGATATCATTATACATTCAGATAATGAATTTTAGATATCAAGAGCATGATATTCGCACTTACAATAGTGACACCCGGTCGGAAGCTTGTGCAAATGTTATGGCCCCTTCTTGTAAATCTTTTCTGATTTTTAATATTTCAGATGGCGCTGGTAGACCAGTCACCTTTAATTCGCAGACAATGCCTAATCGATCGAATAGGTTGTTGAGTTCAGTAACAATATGTTCGCGGAGAACTGACTGCGCCCAACGGAACGTTATCATTTTGTAAAAGGTGAAAAACTCCGTGGATCTTTCCTGTGACCAATCTCTACAATTCCAACCCCAAGCCCTGGTAATCCGTCTATAGTAGATCTCTGTACATCTAACGTATTTTTGAAAATCAAAAGCTTGCGATTGGATTCCAATCTCCAGGTCTTTTTTCCAGAACGGTGGTCCTATATGTTCAAACATTTTTAACCTTTTCAATGTATTCCTATATCCTCTGCAGCCACCGAATACTATTGGTATTTCTATATGCCAGATCTTGCTAGCGGGAATGATCACCCACTTTTTCTCCCACAATTGCCAATCACTGCGAGGGATGATCTGTAAGAACCACCCTGGAAGCTTTACAAGTCTCTTCGATGTGAAACTATTGACATGCACCTCTCCGTCATCGTCTGTTACTATTTCGTATACGGCGCAGCCTTCCCAGGCAAGGTGCTTCGCAATATTTTCGACGGCGTCGCATACCATGCCAGAAAGGTCATATCTATCAAATTCTCCTAAATCTCCAATTATATAACTCGCTCGTTCACACTCCTTCTCTTTTCCAGCAAGGGTGACTGTAAAGTTTTTCTGTTTCTCCGTTCTTCCTCCAATTGGTATTACGGATAGGTGCACATCCTCGGTAAACATATGAATGTTTAGGTTTAAATCGGAATTACGTGACAGACTGGGAAAGTGCTTAGCCATCGTGAGAGCAGAGGTGTGCCGGTGCCTTCTTCTCATTGTTCCATTCCCTCTTCATAATCCTTTTTCGATCTTCTCTTACTCTCTCTGTCTATAGAATCCTTCAGATCCCGCCTTTTCCATCCCAAGTCCACATCTTTTGACGCATCGAGGCTTCGAAGATAGAACGTAACGAATATATCTATTCCATCGTGTAAACTGCCAAAAGGGCCTTGAGCGAAGATACGAACCAAAGCACTGTCGTGATCTATGATTGTATCTGAACCAAGGACTTGCCTTCGGAATACTTCATGACGGGGTACATCCTGCAATTTCCAATTGATTTTCTCCTTCCACGAACTGCGGAGGATAGCACGATGCGGTATTTCAAATGCGGCTTCTGTGAATCCTATTGCGCCAGTCAGGAGCGGTATGGGAGATTGATCGCGCTTTTCGGCTAAATACTTATTCCACACGGCCGTAACCTCGTTCCAAAGCATTTCATTTCCATAGAAATCCGCAAATAGCTTGGCATATCCACTGACATTCATAAGATCCAATAATGAAGCAGTAGCAATCTTAAGCTCTTGTTGTACTCGCCAGTCCGTGGATGCCGATTTCGGACGCAGACTATCGAACCTTAGTAGACACCCGAATAAATAAGGACCAAAAACACTTTTCAGCAGGGCAACATCGTTGTCAAGCAACGCATCAAAGGCTACCTCTCCAGATGTATGCAAAAATTGACCGGCGAAGTCAGGATAACCTTCTGGACGTGATAAAAGGGCTAATAACAAATTTTGCTGGGCCATCAATTTCAATAGTTCCTTTTGTCGGTTGTCACTGTTAACTTTTAATTTATCGAAGTCAAATTCTGCCCAAGGCAAACCTTCTATTTTGCGATTGCTGCTCAATTCACTCCATTTGTCCGGCCATATGCCA
>JAGVNP010000300.1 GCA_020053185.1 Deltaproteobacteria bacterium
AGGACTTACTGCGGACAGGATATGCGAATAAGCCTGGCAAGCTTGAGACATGGGTGCAGTCCCTGGGATTTCAAGATGTCAGAATTATCGATGCAGGCAAAAATGCTTATAAGATAGGGGTGTGTGCTGGCAGCGGCATGGATTTGTGGCATGATGCGCTTGATTTGGGTTGTGATACATTTGTGACCGGTGATGTGACATATCACAAGGCGCTTGATGCATTTGAGGCAGGCTTGAATGTTGTTGATCTTGGGCATGCGGCTACAGAAGAGGTTGTCATAAAGCCTTTTGCCGATATGCTTTCTAGAAAATTGCAAAAGATAAAAGTGATGACAATGGCTGGCAGGCCGTTGTTTCGCTCTGTAAAAACTAAAGTAACTAAAATTAATTAAGGAGTTGGGCATTGTGAAGACTTTGTTAGAAGATCTTATTAGTTTACAGAATGTAGAGATAAAGATTTTTAAGGCAAGTAAAGAACTCGAAGAAATACCCAGGAAGGTAGAAGACATCATGGGTATTATAATGGCGAGAAAAAGCACTCTTGATGCAGTGGATGAAGAACTTGCTGCGCTTGAAGATCGCAAAAAACCTCTTGATGCCGAGTTGCAGGAAACCCAGGAGATTCTGGATGCGTCAGATGCACGGATCAAGAAGATAAAAACGAACAAGGAACACATGGCCCTTCAGAGGGAAGTGGAAATCGCCAAAAAAAGAAAGGCTGATATCGAAGAGCAGATTCTTAACCTGATGGAAAGGACTGAAAAAGGGATTCAGGAAAAAGGAAAGTTGCAGGCTTCCTTTAATGAAGGCAAGACTTTGCTTGATGAAAAAATTTCCAAGCTTCAAACAAAGGCCGGGGAGCTAAAATCAGTTGTGGATACGCTCAATACCGAAGCCGGTAAATTGAGAAAGACCGTGGATCCAACGCTTCTCTCGCGGTATGAGAGGATGAAGAAAAACAAGAACGGTCTTGTGGTGGTCTCATGCGATAATGGCGTATGTTCGGGATGCCACATGCATATTCCGCCGCAGTTGTTCAATGAGATTATGAGGGGCGAAAAGCTCAATGTATGCCCGGTATGTCAGAGGGTTCTGTACACAAATGTAAAACCAAAGGCCAGAAAAAAGGTGGAAAAAGAGGCAGAAGAGGCTGATGAATAATTTGAGATTTTTTTGTCATTGCGAGGAGCTTTAGCTTTGTAGCAATCCCGTTCGTTTTTATAGGTGTGAACTGATGGAGAAGAAAAAGCAGGCACAAATATTTTTCTTTATATGTCTTGGGATATGCTTCATTCTCATGTTTCTGGTATGGAGACCTTTTATCAATATCATCCTGGTAAGTATGATATGTGCAGTGGTTCTTTATCCTCTCCATAATAAAATCTTGAAATTGGTAAGGCAGCAGCGGACGCTTGCAAGCCTGTTTACATGTTTTCTTCTGATCATTATTGTAATTGTACCGCTTGTATTTATTATCACCCTGCTTGCCCAGGAAGCCACACAGGCATATCTCACGCTAAATTACAGGCTGCAAAAAGGCATCCCTCTGATCGATCAGAAGGTGCTGGATAATATCTTTTTGAAAATAAAGGAATACTTGCCGTTTGTTGCATTCAAAGGCAAAAGCGCACACTTCTACATGACACAAATGATGCAATTTTTACTGGATTTTATTGTCAAGCACTCGACCGACATTCTAAACAATATCGTAAACACAATTTTTTACTTTGCGCTCTGGATATTCACTCTATTTTATTTTTTCAGAGATGGGTCCAAATGGCTTGCTCTTGTTTCAGATGTTGTTCCGCTTACAGAAAAGCAGAAGAATCTTATTATGGAAAAGTTCAGGGATGTTAGCAAGGCTACCATGGTGGGCATATTCCTGACCGCCATGGTACAGGGTTTTTTGGGCGGGATCGGATTCTGGATTGTTGGTATTTCTCCTATTTTGTGGGGCACGGTAATGACATTTGCGAGTCTTATCCCTATGGTAGGCGCTGCCCTGATCTGGCTACCGTGCGGTTTAGCGCTGATCATTTCAGGAAACATGAATGGGGGCATATTTATACTTGTGTGGGGAGCAGTAGTGGTCTCTACTGTGGATAATTTTTTAAGACCGTATCTGATGAAAGGCTCTACAAAAGTGAATCCGCTGTGGATTTTGTTTTCGGTTCTTGGCGGGTTAAAGTTGTTTGGATTTCCCGGGATCCTGATAGGACCTCTCATATTGACCATGACAATTACTTTCGTGTATATATACAGCCAGGAGTATTCGTGATGATGTTTATTTTATTATGGAAGGAGGGTTGGAATGGTATAGATAATAAAGGGAGGGCTGTTAAGGACTTGTGAAAACACGCCGATTAATATATAAGCAGGCGTAAGGCAAGTATGGAAAAGTGTGTACTAAAGATAAATAACAAAAAAATCATCAAAAGGGAGGAAGAAAAGATGAAGTCAAATAAAGGTTTTACATTGATCGAGCTTATGATCGTAGTCGCAATTATCGGTA
>JAGVNP010000250.1 GCA_020053185.1 Deltaproteobacteria bacterium
ACCACATCTTATTACCCGCCTCTTGCTCAGTTAGCCTCATCTCTGCAAGGGAAGCCCATACTGCATCATCGACTTTGCTGAAATTTTTTTGTAAATCTGTACTTAGAAAGATTTTATTTAAAGCAATAAAATTGTGAAAGTCACCAACAGTCTTTTGCGCTTCCCCTAGATCATGCCAGAAGATCATTTTTTTATAACATTCAAGTTTATTGGTAGATTTTTTTAGGTCTTCTTTTTGATATTCAAGCAACTTTGATTCTGATAGAAAAGTCTCTAGCTCTGGAGGGGTCATTTTATCTAGATTAGGATATTGCTGAAAAAGATTGGTAATTTTAGATATATGCCCTACAGCTATTTGCATCTTTGACCATGCCTCAGGTAGCGTTTCAAATTCCTTTTCATGAATTTTGCTAATCCTGCTAAATTGAGTATTTATTTTATATTTAAGTTCTTCCAGTTCTCTCATTTGAGCAGATTTATACGCTTCTAATCTTTCGGAAAATTTCACTTCAATCCATTTTTTGCCAAGATGCTTAAATAGATGATAAGCGATGGTTACTGTGATTAAACCAAAGACTGAGGCTTTTAAAAAGAGCACCGCAATCTGTTCCATTGCATCTTCTCCCCTAGCAGGTAATACAGCAATTCATCTATATCATACAACCATATAAAGGTATATTTCTTATTATTCAAAAGCTGATTGCCTGTTTCTATGGTCGATAGCAGTTTTATAAAGATCAACTATGTCATGATCTCTTGCCAATATCTTTAGTCCCCTGATCTCATGGATGTTGTCCGTGAGATCAGGGGGTGCCATTTGTGAGATTTGAGGGCAAATCTCACAGGTAATATTTGCGGAGCGTGCGTCAGCACGCGAAGCGCTTAGCCTTCTCCTGCGCCAAGGAGAAGGTTGGAAGAGGTCGAAGAGTTTCACCCTCACCCCTGGCCCAGACCTGGCATCGGAATTCGAGCATATGATACTTAGATTTAGAGAGGATTCAAAGTTCATGTTTGTAGTTTAGTGCCTCGCGCCAGGGCAGGCCTGCCTCTCCCATCAAGGGAGAGGAGTTTTTAATGAGGAGAAGGATGGGAGGTGGCGAAAGGGACATAAGGTTGCATATAAACAATCTATATGATTTAATCCCGCAGGTATGGATGAAAAAGACAAAGCCATATTGAAGCTTGCGCAGGGAGATTTGGGGCTTGTGAAACAGCCATTTGAAGAATGGGCGCGAGCACTGGGTATGAGCGAAGCAGAGGTTATAGAACGGATCAATGATTTAAAGACGCAGGGAATTATCAGAAGTTTTAAGGCAATCTTGCGGCACTCAAAGGCAGGTATAAAGGCTAATGCAATGGTTGTATGGGCTGTGCCGGAAGAGAGGGTTGATGAAGTGGGTTCTAAACTCGCATCTTTCGATGCAATCACACATTGCTATGAGCGGCCGGGGTTTGGTGAATATAATGTGTTCTCCATGATTCATGGCAAGACAAGGGATGAAGTTATAAGCATGATAGAAAAAATATCCAAGGCGATCAGGATCGATGCATACAAGATCTTTTGGAGTGAGAAAGAGCTTAAGAAGACATCCATGAAATATTTTTAAGGGGGAGAAGTGAAAACTAATTCAGAACTCTTTGAAAAAGCAAAAAAACTCATACCTGGCGGTGTGGATTCGCCGGTGCGTGCATTTGGCCGGGTAGGCGGCATACCGAGGTTTATTGAAAAAGGCTCTGGACCATATATGTATGATGCAGAAGGGAAAAAATATATTGATTATGTGCTTTCATGGGGACCTCTAATATTAGGCCACTGCCATCCAACGGTGGTAGAAAAAATAAAGGCTCAGGCTGAGCGCGGTATGAGCTTTGGTGCGCCTACCGAGTTGGAGATTGAAATGGCTGAGGCTGTTTGCTCTGCATTCAAGTCTATTGAGCAGGTTAGATTTGTTAGCTCAGGCACAGAGGCAACCATGAGCGCCATACGCCTTGCGCGTGGATTTACCGCTAGGGATATAATTGTAAAGTTCGAAGGCTGCTATCACGGTCATGTGGACAGCCTGCTTTCAAAAGCAGGTTCCGGTGTGCTCACTTTTGGCATCCCGGACACACCAGGGGTTCCTGCAGGCATTGCATCCACGACCGTGGTGCTCAAGTATAATGACATAAGCGGGTTTGAAAAATTTATGGACGCTCATGGCAATACAGTTGCTGCAGTTATTGTAGAGCCGGTTGCAGGCAACATGGGCGTGGTGCTTCCGAAAAAAGGATTTCTTGAAAAATTGAGACAAAAGACAACGGCATATGGTGCGTTGCTCATTTTTGATGAAGTGATCACCGGGTTCAGGTTCTGCTTTGGCGGCGCGCAGGATGTATTTAGCATAACCCCTGATCTTACCTGTTTGGGCAAGATCATAGGCGGAGGCATGCCTGTTGGTGCATTTGGGGGACGGAAAGATATCATGAGCTTTCTCGCGCCAGTTGGCCCGGTGTATCAGGCAGGCACTCTTTCAGGAAATCCCATTGCAATGGCAGCAGGTATCGCAACTCTTGGCGTGCTTAAGCAAGAACAGCCATACAAGATGCTTGATAGCCGGATGGATATGCTCATGGGCGGGATTCAGAACGCTGCAAGGGAGAAGAATATTTCCCTTCAAGTGAATTGCATAGGATCAATGGCATCGCTGTTTTTCAATGATTCTTTGGTAGAAGATCTGGACACTGTGATGACCTCTGACGGAAAGATGTATGCAAAGCTTTTTCATTCTCTACTTGAGGCCGGAGTATATCTTGCGCCTTCTCCGTATGAGGCATTGTTTATCAGCATCAGCCACACAGAAGATGTAATTGCCCAAACGCTCGATGCTGTGAGCTTGAGTTTCGCTGCGCTCTAAAAAGGGTTGTACTCACGGATGTGTGAAAATGGTGCTAATTTTGAGTCATGAGGAATGTGTGAGTCTTCTACTATGCTGCCATTCCCGATGATAGTGTTTGTTTCTACTGTAGAATCCTTGATCCACGCCCCTGGCATGATCGTCACGTTTTTTTCTATGCTCACCTTTCCGAGTATGTGAACGTCAGGCCATATTTCTGTATCGCTGGCGATCGCCACCTCAGGACTGATCCATGTGGATTCAGGTGCTATGATAGTAACTCCTTGCTCCATATGCCGCTGATTTATTCTTTGCTGCATAACACGGGCTGCATGTGCGAGTTGTGCTTTTGAGTTTATGCCATAGGCCTCATCCGGATCATTCACCTTAAAGGATGCGGATTTTTTTGCCATAGCCACGATGTCAGTGAGATAAAACTCGCCTTTTTTGTTTTTGTTTGAGAGTTTTGGAATGGATTTCAGGAGAAAGTCCTTGTTGATGATATACACGCCGGTGTTGATCTCTTTGATTTTCTTTTGTCTGGGGCTGGTATCGAGTTCTTCTACAATGCGCGTCACAAACCTTTTTGCATCCCTGACGATTCTTCCATAGCCAAAAGGATTCTGCAGTTCGGCAGTGAGTATGCCCATGGGAGATTTAGAGTGAGTGTATGTATCAAGGAGGCCTTGAAGAGATTCTCTTGTGATAAGAGGCATATCGCCGGGCAGGATCAACACTTCATCCGCGTTTTTTGACTTCAGTATATTGAGTGTCTGGAGGATTGCATGTCCGGTTCCCAGCTGCGGCTCTTGCACTGCTGTTAAGACTTTGAATTGATCGAGATAAGCAGATACATTTTCTTTGCCATGCCCGATCACAACAATGGTGGCTTTGCTTAACGGAAGCGATGCCTTCAATGGATAGTAGATAATGGGCTGACCCAGGATAGGGTGCATGACCTTGGGTTTTTCGGATTTCATCCGTGTGCCTTTTCCCGCAGCCAATATCACTGTGCATATATTGTTCAATGCACTTTCCTCCCTTTAATGTGGTCAGGATAATAAGAATCTGTCTTTAAGGATAAAAGAGCAGATCCCAATATAAATTAATTATCCCATTATTGGATAAGCATGACAAGAGATAAGATTTTTAAAGATTGTGGTTTGATTGATTTGTGTTAGCGAGAAGGACGGGAAATGTAAGGCGAAAGGCTCAATGTTTCATTGGTTCTATTTGTTTCATTGGTTTTATTGGTTTTTAAAAAACCAATTCAACCAATAAAACCAATCAGACTCATAGAACGTCTTTCTTGAGCCTTGAACTTGTATCCCTTTTTACAGATGTCTATGGCTTACTGTCGTAAATATGGCTGATCCTCATTCCTCTTGTAAAATATATCGCTATTTGTTAGAAACCAAGGCATCTGTTTTTTTAAGAAGGAAAGGAGTCAGTCCTTATGGTTTTAGATTGGTTTTACGGGATGTTTTCCAATGATCTGGCAATAGATCTGGGCACTGCAAATACTCTTGTATTTGTTCGAGGCAAAGGGATTGTCTTGTCAGAGCCTTCCGTGGTTGCGGTAAAGATGGAGCATGGCGGGGTAAGCAGAATAATGGCAGTGGGATCTGAAGCCAAGAAGATGCTTGGAAGAACCCCTGAAAATATAGTTGCAATCAGGCCTCTTAAAGATGGTGTTATCGCAGATTTCGAGGCTACAGAGGCAATGCTGAAATATTTCATCCGCAGGGTTCATCACCGCCGGACATTTGTAAGGCCGCGAGTGATCGTATGTGTTCCTTCCGGAATAACTCAAGTCGAGAAGCGTGCAGTGAAAGAGTCTACAGAGGCTGCCGGTGCGCGCGAGGTGTATATTGTGGCAGAGCCTATGGCCGCTGCAATAGGTTCCGGGCTTCCCATTACTGAGCCTGTCAGCTCCATGATAGTTGATATTGGCGGCGGAACAACCGAGGTAGCTGTTATTTCTCTTTCGGGTATTGTCTATACAAACAGCGTGAGAGTTGCGGGTGATAAGATAGATCAGGCGATCATGCAATATATCAAGCGTGAGCATAACCTGCTTATTGGAGAGAGGACTGCGGAGATTATAAAGATCATGATAGGCACTGCAGCACCTGATGATGAGGAAAAAACCATAGAAGTTAAAGGAAGGGATCTGGTTTCAGGCATACCCAAGATATTCACGATCTCGTCCGAAGAGATACGTCATGCATGCAGCGGACCATTGAGGATTATCCTTGATACCATTCGGGTTGCATTGGAACAGACACCTCCGGAGCTTGCAGCTGATATAGTGGACAGGGGTATTGTGCTCACAGGCGGAGGCGCTCTTTATAAAAACCTGGATAAACTCCTGAGGGAAGAGACCGGACTTCCTGTGATTGTGGCCGATGATCCGCTCTCAACTGTTGCACGTGGCGCTGGCAGACTTCTTGATGATATTGAGCTTCTGAGAGACATAATGATATCTAGTTGATGAGACGTAAAGAAGAAGATAGGATATTTTTTGCAGGTGTTCTTGTAGTTTTGATCCTCGTAATGATATCCATAGGTTCTCACAGATATTTCAAGGATTTTTTCGGCCTGAATCGTGATGCATATTACTGGATAGAAAAAGTAAGTTTTGCCCCATTCGGATTCGCTTCACATGTGTGGGATAATTATCTCGATCTTGTGAACACAAAACAGGAAAACAGCCAACTGAAGCAGAATCTGGAAAAAGCCAGGGTGGAGATCTCTCTCTACAAGGAATTAGCCAATGAGAATGAGCGGCTAAAAGCCATGTTGGAATTTAAGGGGGCGTCGAATGAGTTTAAACTCCTTTCTGCAATGATACTGAGCCAGGATGTGTCAATTATCTCCAAGACAATGGTGATCGATAAGGGAACCAGAGACGGATTCAGAAAGAGCATGCCTGTGATAAATGCCGATGGCGTGATCGGCAGGGTAATCGAGACATCTCCTGACACAGCTCAGGTTTTGCTGATCACAGACCCCAACAGTGCGATCCCTGCATTGATAGAGGATACAAGGATAAAAGGAATAGTGAAAGGCAAAGGAGATGGAAGTTTGTCTTTAGAATATGTGAGAGATCCGGAAGGGCTGAATATCGGAAGTCCTGTAGTTACCTCCGGGCTCTTAGGTGTTTTCCCCAAAGGACTCAAACTCGGATATATCAAAGAAATACGGCGGCCAAAGAACAAGATATTTTTGGAGATAACTCTTAAACCCAGTGTAAAGATAGAAAAGATAGAAGAAGTTTTTGGAGTAGAGAGTTATGTATCAGGTAATTAGATTTTTTTGTCTCTTTATCTTTATACTTCTTATGGAAACTACGGTTGTCCCCTCAATATCAGGTTCTTTGCGAATAGATTTTTTTCTTGCGGCTATCATTGGGTTTGTACTCTATGTTCCGTTTTCGTATGGAATCTTTTTCGTATTTGTCGCATCTTTTTTATTGCAGGCGCATTCAGGGATTTTGACAGGCATTTTACCTTTCGTATACATTTTAGTTTACTTGGGAATCTGGCTGGTGAAGGATTTTGTCTATCTTGAGAACTCCAGGTCCCAATTTATAATTGCTTGCCTGTTTAACATTCTGATAATCGCTTCTACTGGTTTGATGATGAACAGATGGTTTATGGAAGAAGGAATACGGCAGGTGATTCTGAATACAGCAACAACAGGGTTGTGTGCTCCTCCTTTGATCTTCTGTATCAATTATTTGTGGCCGGCAAATGAAAAGTAGTATTTCATCAGGCTTACCATTAGAGATTGAGCTTAAAAACAAAGGCATAAAACTTGCTGCCGCTATTCTTATTCTTTTTTCTATAATCTTTCTGCGGCTCACCTATATGCAGATAATAATGGGCTTCCATTACAAAGAGCTCTCGATGAATAACAGTATACGGGTGTTAAACATAAAACCTCCCAGAGGGAAAATTATGGATCGGAACGGCATTGTGCTTGTGGACAACCGGCCGGTGTGTAACCTTGTAGTAATACCAGAGGATGTCTCAGATCCAGCGAAAGTTTCTTCAAGACTTGCTGAAATATTGGAAATGGATCCTGTGAAGATCGAGGAAGAAATCAAGGCTGGCCTGAAAAGACCATACGATCCTGTGTGCATTGCAAAGGACCTCTCGTTTGACCAGATAGCGAGAATTGAATCAGAGATATATACCCTTCCTGGTGTTTCTATAGATGCCACCCATGAGAGGGATTATGTGTACAAGGAGCTTGCCTCGCATGTGCTGGGATATGTAGGAGAAGTCTCTGAAAAAGAGCTTTCTTCATCTATAAACAAGAAAGGGATATATTCTCAGGGCGATGTAATCGGCAAAGGAGGCATTGAGCGGGAGCTTGAGGAGATTCTGCGCGGGAGAAAAGGGCAGAAAGTTTTAGAAGTTGATGCGACCGGTCATAGTCACGGCATTAAGGAAGAGATTTCTCCTCTTTCAGGAAAAGATGTACGGCTTACCATAGACAAAGACTTGCAGGCAATTGCCGCAGATTCCCTGGGAGACAGAGCAGGCGCTGTGATAGCCATGGTTCCTTCCACAGGAGAAGTGCTGGTGATGTTAAGCAAACCAGATTATGATCCCAACATGTTCCTCTCGCCGATAGCCCCTGAGGCATGGCAGGAGATAATACATAATCCACGCCATCCATTGGAGAACAGGGCATTCAGAGGGCAATATCCTCCGGGATCTATATTCAAGATCGTAACTACGTTAGCAGGTCTTTCTACAGGAGTCCTTGATCCGTATGAAAAGGTTCACTGCTCAGGAGACCTGATCCTGGGCGATACCCGGTTTATGTGCTGGAAGCAGCCTTTGGGTCACGGAGATGTTGATCTGAACAGAGCAATCATTGAGTCGTGCGATGTGTATTTTTACAGATTAGGAAAGATGCTGGGCATAGATGCATTCTCTTCATATGCCCTATCCCTGGGTTTTGGTCAGACTACAGGCATAGATCTTTCAGGTGATTCCTCCGGGCTTATTCCTAGCAGGGAATGGAAAAGAGCAAAGCTGAAGAAAACATGGTATACAGGAGAAACCTTGATTATGGCAATCGGCCAGGGCTTTTTGAGGGTAACTCCGCTCCAGATGGCAAAGGTAATGAGTGCAGTGGTAAATGGAGGTGACATTTATACTCCAAGACTAATAGCTTCAGGCGAGCCAAAGTTGGAGAAGAAACTGGATGTGCCTGGTGAGCAATTAGAGATAATAAAGAATGCATTAAGGGGTGTGGTGGAAGATCCTGCAGGAACTGCGCATAACATATGGGATCCGGTGCTTTCCGTCGGAGGAAAGACTGGAACAGCGCAGGTGGTGAAGAAGATAAGGTCAGGAATCCCGGATGAGTCTGATATTCCCTATAGGTATAGAGATCATGCATGGTTTTTGGGTTTTTCTCCTGTAGATGATCCTGAGATTCTGGTTATAGTTGTTGTAGAACATGGCGGACATGGCGGAAGTATTGCTGCCCCTATAGGCAGGGATGTGATAAAGGGATATTTTTTCTTAAAGAGTAGCAGATGGATAAGTGGTCAAAGTTAATTCATAATATCGATTGGGATATACTCGCTGCGGTCTTTGGTATTATCCTCATAGGACTGCTATGTCTATACAGCGCAACGAGCCTGCAAAGTATCAATATCTTTTTTAAGCAGATCTTATGGGTATTCGTAGGGCTTACTGTGATGCTTGTATTCTTTATGATAGATTATAGGGATCTGATGCGTCTCGCATGGCCTATTTATATACTAACATTAATACTTCTTACACTTGTGCTGGTAATCGGTACAGAGGCAGGAGGGGCAAGGCGGTGGCTTTCTCTTGGTTTTTTTGGCGTTCAGCCATCTGAGATTGCAAAGATCATGGTTATAATATGGGCTGGATTTTATGGTGTAAAAAGGGAGCAGACCGAGCCATATAACTTAAGAGAGTTATTATTGTTTTTTGTTGTATTGTCTGTTCCTGTTGTCCTCACCCTTTTGGAGCCGGACCTTGGAACTGCCGGCATCATTGTGCTTATTGCAATGGGTACGATCTTTGTAGTGGGAATGAAAAAGTCTGCCGTGATTGCTACAAGTGTTTTTGCGGCATGCATGATTCCCGTGTTGTGGTTGTCCCTGAAGGGTTATCAGCGGCAGAGGATATTGTCTTTTCTTGATCCACAAAGCGATCCTCTTGGCTCGGGCTATCATGCTCTTCAATCTAAGATTGCTGTCGGCTCAGGTGGCCTTATAGGCAAAGGTTTTCTGCACGGCACCCAGACTCAGTTGATGTTTCTGCCTGAGCATCACACGGATTTTATCTTTTCAGTTTTTGCAGAAGAATGGGGGTTTATCGGGTCATTTATCGTGCTCCTCCTGTACACTGTTCTGGTAACAAAGATTGTATCAATAGGCAGCAAAGCCAAGGATAAATTTGGAGCGCTTTTGTGTTTCGGGATCGCTATTTACTTTTCACTCCATGTGTTTATCAATATTGGTATGGCAATAGGCATACTTCCTGTGGTCGGTGTGCCCTTGCCATTCATCAGCTATGGCGGGTCATTTATGCTGACGAACATGGCCTGTATCGGGATTGTTCTCAGCGTATCCTGGCGGAGATTTATTTTCTAATTGCAGTTTACTTAAAGTAAGTAACCCAAGCGTCTGTTTGAAAAATCAATCCTTGACCTTGCGTATACGCATGTGGGATACTTAAGCGTTTAAATGAATAACATGAATAAACCAATTATAGTTCAGAGCGATGGCACGATCCTTTTGGAGGTGCAGACTCCTGAATATGAAGCAGCAAGGGATGCAGTACTTCCCTTCACCGAGCTTGTAAAGTCCCCTGAATATGTCCATACCTACAGGATCTCGCCCTTAAGCATCTGGAATGCAGCGTCTTTAGGCA
>JAGVNP010000180.1 GCA_020053185.1 Deltaproteobacteria bacterium
CATTAAGCCAGACAATAGCTACAGAGCCATATATTCAAAAAGTAAAAGATCGCATGCCGGATATAGAAATAATAATCCTTGATGTCGCCAAGGATGCCAGGTGAGGAAAAATGGGTAGAGAGATCGAGCGCAGATTTCTCGTAAACGGTGGTTGGCCAAAAAGATCAAAAGGCATGTTCTGCATCCAGGCATATTTACCCACAAAAGGTAGACATGTAGTCCGCATGCGTATAATGGGAAAAACAGCAGCTATTGCAATCAAGGCAAAAGGCAAAGGCATATCAAGGACAGAGTTCGAATACCCTATCCCCATAAAAGATGCCTTTACGATCATTGAAACCCTTTGCGCAAAACCATGCATCGAGAAAACAAGATACAAGATCAGGCACAAAGGAGTTTTGTGGGAGATCGATGTTTTTGAAGGAGAAAACAAGGGGCTGATTATTGCCGAGGTAGAACTTGAATCCGAAGACCAGAAATTTGATCTTCCTGATTGGGTTGGTAAAGAGATCACCCATGACCCGCGATATCTGAATGTAAACCTGGCAAAACATCCGTTTACAAAATGGACAAAAACTCAGCGCTCGGAAAGAAGGGGCAAAAACGATGCAGGGAAATAAAAAGACAATTTTGGGTTGGGCTTTATATGACTGGGCAAATTCAGCATTTGCAACTACAGTCATGGCCGGATTTTTCCCCATCTTCTTCAAGCAGTTCTGGAGTCAAGGCGTTGACACCACCATAAGCACAGCACGGCTCGGCCTTGCCAATTCTATTGCAGGCATCACTGTAGCCCTGCTCGCACCATTACTGGGAGCCATTGCTGATAAAGGCTCTGCAAAAAAGAAATTCCTCTTCTTCTTTGCATTTTTGGGCGCGATCATGAGTTTATCGCTTTCCATGGTCGCACAGGGCAACTGGCCTGCTGCTGTTATTCTGTATGCACTTGCCACAATAGGTTTTTCAGGCGGAAATATCTTTTATGATTCCCTGATCGTCAGCGTTGCGCCAAAAGAAAAAATGGATATGGTTTCTTCATTGGGCTATTCTCTCGGATATCTTGGCGGAGGCATTCTGTTTGCATTCAATGTCTGGATGGTGCTTTTCCCCTCTGCCTTTGGTCTTGCAGATGCGTCAGAGGCAATAAAGCTCTCATTTATCCTTGTTGGTTTCTGGTGGGCAATATTCACTATCCCTATCCTCGTTTTTGTAAAAGAGCCATCAAAAGAAAAAACTCTATCCCTTTTAGCAACAATAAAAGCAGGGGTCTCACAACTCAGGCAGACTTTTTCCGAGGTTCGTCACTTGAAAACAATTTTTCTCTTTCTTGTGGCCTGCTGGTTTTATCTCGATGGTGTGGATACTATTATACGCATGGCAATCGACTATGGACTTTCCATTGGCTTTAAATCCAATGACCTGATCCTGGCGCTGTTGCTCGTCCAGTTCATCGGCTTTCCTGCTGCCCTTTTGTTTGGCTATCTGGGAACCAAGTTCAACACAAAGGCCGCTATATTCATTGCTATCGCAGTATACCTCTTTATCTCAATATGGGGAGCCTTTATGCAGCACAAGCAGGAGTTCTATATCATTGCTATCATGATAGGCCTTGTACAGGGGGGCATCCAGGCCTTAAGCCGCTCATTTTATGCGCGCATTATCCCCTCTGACAAATCTGCCGAGTATTTTGGTTTTTATAACATGCTCGGCAAATTTGCAGTAATCATCGGCCCTATTCTCATGGGAAGTGTTGGCCTTTTTGTAAAATCTCTTGGATACAGCAGCATTATTGCCTCACGAGTAAGCATTACATCTATTTCAATACTGTTCATAATCGGCGCAGTCCTTCTTTTCTTCGTTGATGAGAAAAAAGGCAGAGAACAAGCCTTGCATCTGTCTCAAAAACCATGAATCTTATTTAAATTATCTATTTTACTGTAAAAAACATATTGTTTATTTTCTCATTTTGCTATAGTGTATGTACGTTTGAAGTAAGTGAGGAGGCATCCAAATCTTACCTAACTACTGAGAGACGGAGGGTTTATGGGCAAATACAAAGAAACATCAATGGCTGCAGTATTCCAGAATCAGGTTGAAAAGTACGGTGACAAGGCAGTTGTTGCCTACAAAAACAAGGATGGGGTGTATACAGACATCTCATGGAACGAGATGAACAAAATGGTCAGAGCTCTTGGCCAGTATCTCATCTCAAAAGGAATCCAAAGAGGCGATAAGGTCGCCCTCTTCTCGCCGAACAGGTACGAGTGGTGGGTTTCAGACCTTGCAATCCTTTCGGCTGGTGCAGCGAATGTTCCTATCTACGCGACGAACTCAGCTGAAGAGACCCGCTATATTATTGAAAATTCAGATTCCAAGATCTGTATTGCAGGCACAAAAGATCATTTGAACAAAGTCCTTTCCGTAAAAGACAAGCTCCCAAACTTAAGCGAGATTATTGCGGTTGAAGATCCCGGCAAAGATATTCCAGGGGTTGTCACCCTGAAAAATGCTTTTTCCCTGGGAGAAAAAGCCCAGAAAACAGATGAGCTCGAAAAAAGAATTAATGCTATAGATCCATTTGAGCTTGCTACTCTTATCTACACCTCTGGGACAACAGGGAATCCAAAAGGCGTTATGCTCACCCACAGCAATTTCTTCTCAAACTGCAACCAGTGCTACAATGTTGCCCCGAATCTCTTTGGCGAGGAGCATACCTTCCTTTCTTTCCTGCCACTTTCGCATTCTCTTGAAAGAACAGCAGGATATTATTTGCCTCTCTATACCGGCAAAAAAGTTATCTTTGCAGAAGATTTTTCCAAAATCCTTGATAATTTCAAAGAGGTCAGACCTACGTTCATGGTGAGCATACCTCGACTCTATGAAAAGATCCATGCCGGTATCCTTTCAAAGGTGAGTGATGCACCTCCTATCAAAAAAGCCTTGTTCGGATGGGCAATGGGTCTTGCAAAGAAAAATCTTCCCTACATATGCAATGACAAACCGAGAACAGGCTTATTTGCCCTGCAGTATAACCTTGCAGACAAACTGATCTTCTCAAAACTCAAAGATGCGCTGGGCCTTGACAAGCTCAGATTTGCAGTCTCCGGCGGCGGCCCGCTTTCGGTATCTGATGCAGAATTCTTCCTTGGCATGGGTATAAAGGTTCTTGAAGGGTTCGGCCTTACCGAGACAACCCCTGTCACCAATGTATGTCCACCCTTCAAGATCAAGCCCGGTACAGTAGGCCCTGCAGTGAAAGACACCAAAGTAAAGATCGGCGAGGGCGGAGAGGTTCTTACCAAAGGCCCGCAGGTTATGAAAGGCTATTACAAGAATGAAGAGGCAACCAAAGAGGCATTTACCTCTGATGGCTTCTTCAGAACAGGTGACATTGGCGAGATCGATGCAGACGGATACCTCAAGATCACAGGACGTATCAAGGACCTCATCATTACCTCAGGAGGAAAGAACATCTCTCCGCAGAATATCGAAAACAGCCTCAAGGCATCTCCTTTCATCGAGCAGGTTGCAGTAATTGGCGATAACAGAAAGTTCCTCTCTGCGCTGATCGTGCCTACATTCCCTGAACTGGAGAATTGGGCGAAACAGAACAATATTACGTTTGCAAATAAAAAAGAGCTCATTGCAAATGAGGCTGTGAACAAGCTCATCGAAGAAGAAATCCTCAAAAACATGTCAGATTATGCGCGTGCAGAGCAGATCAGGAAATTCAAGCTGCTCGAATCCGAATGGTCACAGGAGACCGGCGAACTTACTCCTACCCTCAAGGTAAAAAGGAGAATAGTCAACCAGAAATACGCCCAACAGATCGACAGCATTTATTCTCAGGAAAAAGACTAGGATTGGCTGGCTTAAAGGGGATTAAGGAATAAATAGTTACAAGTGACGAGTAAATAGTGACGAGTTTTTCTCATCACTCGTTACTCGTCACTATTTACGATCTACTCTGAACTCCTAATAAATTACTTAATTTGTAAAAAAGTCACATCGTCCAAAAGGACAAAACTTACTACTCCGGCTTTATTGCTTCTACCGGGCATGCATCTGCGCATGCACCGCAGTCTGTGCAAAGCTTTGGGTCTATTTTATACTTGTCATCGCCTTCGCTGATTGCTTCAACAGGACACTCCTCAACACATGCACCGCATGAAATGCATTCATCAGTAATTTTGTATGCCATTTGTTCATCTCCTTTCCTTTTATTGGTAAGTCATGCTTGGTTATTAAATTTGAAATAAAAAGGCAAGAGGTTTTTAGTAATTTTGAATTATGAGTTTTTAGTTCTGAGTTATTGTCTTAAAGCAATTCAAAACTAATAATTAAAAATTCACAACTTACATCTATATTCCCAACACGTAGCCTTTAAGCACAAATACTATGGGCAGTACCACGATAAGAAAGATTAGCGTATTGACTACAAACATAGATGAGGCAAGTTTTGCATCCAGATCATAGAGCACCGGAGCCACAACCGAGTAGATGGCCGCAGGCATAAATGACTGGAGCATAATCACTGCCTCCACATGGGGATCAAGGTTCACAAGCCGTAAAACAAAGAATGCGATCACAGGGAGGATGAAAAATTTGATCATGCCAAGCACCACATTTTCCTTATAAGAAGACCGTATCTCTTTAAACTCAAAATTTATACCAAGGGTAAAATAATACAGGGAAATGGAGATCATGAGCAGGACATCAACAGGAAAAAAGATATCCGGCCTTTTAAACCCACACCCATGAAGGGCCAGGGCAATAAAAACTGCATATAACGGCATGTTTTGAACATTAAAGAAAAAGTCTCTGACAAACTTCATGTCATACCGTGCATGCGTGGAAACAAGCGATGCATACGGGAATATCACAAGGAATATATACGGCATGAAATAAGATATAAAGATAAAGGAAAGCCCGAGTCCTTTTTCACCCATGAGCAAATAGCACAGAAAACCGCCCATAGTGAACCCGTGATTAGCTAAGGACGAGCTTATTAGAAACGTGGCTTTTTTCTTGTCAGCTATTCCCAGTGCTGGAACAAAAGTTCTCCCTATTACAGCTCCTCCAAGTACGAGCCCAAGTCCTGCTATGGGCAAAAATACAAGATCCCTTGTTAATGAGATCCCCCATATGCTCCAGAGCACAATAAGAGGTTCAATACCGATAAGATTTGTCATGATAAGTTTTTTGGTGAATCTGTTCGGGTCTGAAAATTTCTTTTTTATGGATGAGCCCAGCACAAAAGGCACAATGATCATGATCTGAAAAACAATGAATCTCGCTGTCAGGTTCATGGCGGGCGTTATATGCCATGGAACAGGGGCTGTAAAGACAGGAATTTAAGTGACCGCCGCAGCGGTGGGAAAGGTGGAAAACAATTCCTTGTAAAGCGACAGGTTATAAAATTTTTAAATCTTTCATCCTTTTAAGGGCAAAACTTCTTTCTGATTTTTTTATCTCACAAAAACCATTTACGCATAAAGTATAATTATTACCTCGTTTGTGCTGATACTTTATAAAACCAATTGGTTTTATTGTACGGAGTTGGTACTCTTTGTCATATGGCTTTTTATATAAAAAAGTTATTTTTCGACCTGTGTTAATAGCTTTCTCAATATCTGCTGCCAATTTTGATTTACTTAGATCTAATTTTGCCTGCCTTTTTTTATCTAAATAAAAATAAACAGTACTTCCCAAACACAAGCCAACTATTAATCCAATAAAAGGATATTCTAAATGATAGTTTACTCCACCATGATGAGAGCATGCCCCTTGTACTCCAATAGATGGACTCTTCCAACCATCATGGCAAACGGCTTCTGGCTTAATATATAATGAAAATAAGAATATTAATAAGCCAATGGTAAATCCTATTGTTTCGGCTCTAATCATTTTCTATAACATTAATTCTTATACTTTATCTTTAATATAATCCAACAAGCTGCCTTGTCAAAACTTTATCTGTTCTGACTAAGCCTTGCCCTGTCAACTGGTTGCCCAAAAACCTTCGTGAAATACGACCATACCCTGCGGCATCTTTCCGTCGAACGCCAGGGCAAAAAAGACCTCGGTCGGCACACCCTCGTGGATCAACTCCTGAACATTTTTAAACCCGAACCGCGGATAATACTCAGGGTCGCCGACGAGCGCACAGCCTTTGCCACCCATGGCCTTCAATCTGGACAACCCTTCATGAATAAGCGCCTTTCCAATGCCCTGCCTCTGATATTTGGGCAGCACAGAGATGGGGCCAAGGCCGTACCAGTCCGGGGTGCCGTCGGAGATGGTCACGGGCGAAAACGCGATATGGCCCACCACCTTTCCGTCGATCTCTGCGACCAGAGAAATCGCGAGCGCATGAGAAGCCCGCAATGCCTTGATAATGAACTGTTCCGTATTTTTGCTGATCGGATGATCCGTAAAGGCTGCTTTTGTGACCTCGGTTATTGCTTGGATATCTGCCTCTGTTTCATTACGGATAATCATGTAACTGCCCCCAGGATACTTCCGTATCTACACCCCACGACATCGACCCGTCAAGTTTTACCCGTGGGATTCTCGCAAGGAAGTATACGAATTTCCTGTGGCCCTTTCGCGTTGAGCACAGTATAATCATGCGATAGAATCACATGGAATAGGGAGGAAGGCATGAGGACACGGAGTATAATCGTTTTTGTATTTGTCGTTATTGCGTTCATCAGTGGTTTTGTCGGCGGTGTCTATATTTCTCAAATTATTTCTTTCAAAACAGTTCGGCCGGTTATAAGAGAATCCGGGTCGCCTGAAGAATCAACATTGACCTACACCCCGCCAGCCCCTCCCAAACTTCAGTGGGAGACCATTAAACAGGTAAGGGGCTTAAAGGAAATGACCACGCCTACAATAGACAAAATTACCAATGACATTTACCTTGCGCGTGGTTTTGCACTTGGCAGCGTGCAGATGATCATTACAGAGCAAGGTCTTGTCATTATTGATTCAACCGAAAGCATTGATGCTGCGGAAAAGATTTTAAAAGAATTCAGAAAGATCACTGATAAGCCCATCCGGTACCTCATATATACGCACGGACATCTCGATCATGTGCAGGGTGCGTCTGTATTTGTAAAAGACAGCCCCAACCTCAAGGTCATTGCAACAAAAGACTGCGTGGAGTTCATGAAAAAAGATTTTGTAGAGATGAAAGAATTTCACAGCAGATCACGTCTCAACCAGGCAGGCCTGTCTGCTCTCGAGTTCTCGCGCAAGCTTCCCAGAGAGTCGCCTGTACACACGGTATGCACAAATGATGATCTCATCTGGCCAACCGTTACATTCGACAAGAAATACACATTCACTCTCGGAGGGAAAAGATTTGAACTATACCATACTGCAGGAGAAACCCCTGATCATCTAATGGTATGGCTCCCGAAAGAGCGTGCCCTGTTTTGCGGCGACCTGTATTATATGAGCTTTCCGAACCTGTCTACCCCGATGCTTGAGCCAAGGCCTGTCAGGCAATGGTATGAATCCCTTGACCACATGATTAGCCTGAAACCCGTATATCTTATCCCCGGTCATACTGCTGCAATCACAGGTGAAGACAAGGTTTGCTCGGTGCTAACGAATTACAGCGCGGCAATCAGATATGTGTACGAAAAAACCATACAGTGCATCAATGAAGGCAAAAGCGTGGATGAAGCTGTCCAAACAGTAAAACTTCCGAACAACCTATCTAAATTGCCTTACCTTCAGGAATTCTATGGCCGTGTGGACTGGTCAGTCCGCGGTATATATCAGGGCATTGTGGGATGGTATGACGGAAAAGGAACAGGGCTTACCCCTCTTTCACCCGCTATGTCTGCGCGGGAGATTGTTGCACTTTCCGGAGGAGCTGACAAGATTCTGGCGCGTGCAATCGAGCTGCAAAAATCAGGCGAGCACCACCTTGTGTGCGAATTGTGCGATATTGTGATCGCAGCCAATCCGAATGACAAGCTCGCACATAGCATCAAGGCATCATCCCTGGAATATCTGGGGTATACATGCGGAAACTTAAACATGTTCGGATTCTATCGTTCTGCTACTGCGCTAGAGAAAAAGGCATCGTGGATAAAACCATAGATTTGACATTTCCAGAGTTATGAGTAATTAATGCAACGATGAGTGATGAGAATAACAATAAAACAGATTCTGCCATCCTTCTGATCCACTGTCCTGATGCCAAAGGTCTGGTGGCATCGATCACGGACTTTGTATTCAAGAACAATGGAAACATCCTTTATCTTGACCAGCATGTTGATACTCAAAAAAGCATATTCTTTATGCGAATCGAATGGGATCTCAAAGGTTTTGCAATCCCTCGTGACAAAATCGGAGAAATCTTTGACGCTTCTCTCGGAAAAAAATTCAGGATGCATTGGACATTGAATTTTTCAGATGAAGCGCCACGGATCGCAATATTTGTATCAAAGCTCCCTCATTGCCTGTACGATATCCTTTCCCGCTATAAGTCAGGAGAATGGAAAATAGATATACCGCTTATCATAAGCAATCATCCGGATCTCAAATCCGTGGCAGATACACATGACATTGATTATCATGTATTTCCTATTACAAAAGAAAACAGAGTTTTTCAGGAAGCAAAAGAATTGTCTTTATTAAAAGAACACAGGATCGACCTTGTTGTGCTCGCCAGATATATGCAAATTTTGAGCAATGATTTTATCTCTCAATTTCAAAGTCAAATTATCAATATCCACCACTCGTTTTTACCTGCATTTCCAGGCGCAAAACCATATCACTCTGCGTATGAACGTGGGGTCAAGGTTATCGGTGCTACCAGCCATTATGTAACTGCCGATCTCGATAATGGCCCCATCATAGAACAGGACGTGACAAGGGTATCTCATGCAGACTCTATAAATGACCTGATACGAAAAGGGCGCGATCTCGAAAAGATCGTGCTTTCCCGTGCTGTCTGGTATCACATAAACAGAAAAGTGCTCGCATATGACAACCGCACTGTTGTATTTACCTAAATCTTAAGTAATCTTTAAGAAAAACCGTTATATCGTTAGAAAAGAGTTCTCATTTCTTTGATGAGAGGAGACCTGATGAATCTAAGTCCTCTATTTGCACCAAAAACCGTGGCAGTTATCGGAATTTCTCTGCACAATGATCTGCATCCGGCAAATGTGATCTATTTCAAAAACCTGCTCCGGTATCCTGTTAAGGCATTTGCAGTAAATCCCAAGGCCGGACTCCTTAAGGGAGAACAAGCGTACGCAAGTATTCTCGATATCCC